>JBKBNR010000156.1:0-7101 GCA_046295315.1 Hyphomicrobiaceae bacterium | reverse complement strand
ACACGGCACCTTGCATTGCGAAGGTTGGCTGTGGTGCACCGCAATTCGACTTTCGCAGTGCGCCTCGCGTTGACATCTTCGGCACGTGAGGCTTGCGCTTCACGGCCGAACCTCGCATCATTCGTGGCAATGAATATACGGCTGCCACCGTCGAAGCGGCGGCTCCTGGGGTCGAAACGCACGCCGCGCAGATGAAGCGCGCTAACAAGGACTGGGGCACCATGTTTGGATTTCTTCGCAATATCCTCGCGATTGTCGGCCTCGCCGCCATCATCGGCGGCGGCTATGGCTACATGAGTTATTCCAGCGCCGTGAAAGGTTTCGACCCGAAGGCGATGGACGTCTACAAGGACATGGCCAACCAGTTGCTGGCGACCGGTAATCCGGCCGAGGCGACGGTGTGGAAGGCGAAGGTCAAGGAGGGGCTGACCTTCGAGGAGGTCGATCAGTCGATCAAATCCGTCGCCAACGAGATGAACATCAAGGGCGTCGGCGAGTTGCCGCTCGGCGATCAGGTCGGCGCCATGCAGGGCAAGCCTTGGCGTAAGCTCAATATCTATCTCTACTGCAACCCGCTGACCGCGGCAAAGATGATCGAATACTCTGATGCTTTCTCGGCTTACCTGCCGTGCCGCATCTCGCTGCTCGAGGACAAGACCGGCAAACTCTGGCTCTACACGCTGAACATGGACATGATGATCCACGGCGGCAAGCCGCTGCCGGCGGAACTGAAGGCCGAAGCGGAAGGTGTCAAGAAAATCATGCAGGCCATCCTCGAGCGCGGCGCCAAGGGCGACTTCTGAGCCGCTGGCGTTTCGACGGCCGGATTGGTCGACGGGCTGCCTGGGGCAACGGCCGTCGTCGCGGCTGCCTGAAGCGGCGGCCGATGTGTGGAACGGCGCCGAACCTTGCCGGCGCCGTTCGGCGGTTCCCAACTTGCCGCTGGCGGCTGCCCCGTCGCGCCTTGCAGCGTGAAGGCTGCGTGCGCCCCGCCGTTGTAGGGCGGTGCCGTTCCGGTGCTCTGCAATTTTTGGTCACCGACCCGGCTCGCCACGCCTGGAAGCGGCAGGTCTCGTCAACCGCTGAGGTGCCCGGACCTGTGTCGGCGACCCGCGGCCGGCCCCGGCGAACGTCCGACACCAGCCGCAGACTGATACGTCTGGGGCCCAACGGCCGAGCCACGGCGTGCACACCAGCTGTCGCCCATCGTGTCGCGCGGCTGCCCCCGTCAGACCGGCGTGCCTTCGCAGTGTCGCATGGTCGAGCGCCGTTGCGCGCCGGTCACAATTATTGACTATTGACGTCAAGTCGGTAAAAGCTGACTCGAAATGTCATGTATCGATGACGCGGCAGCGCGGAAATTCGTCGGATGAAGAACGCAGCTCATCACCGCGGATTGCGGCAACTGAGGTTGGATTTCGTCGCGGCGCTGGCCACCGGCCGAATTGGGGGCGCCCGCGGGGCGAGCCCCGCGGCATCGCCGCTTGAGTGCGGTGCCGGAGTGACGGATAGTGGTGCGGAGACGCATTGCCATGAACGCGGCTCGCCGATTATGAACTCCAGACTGTCGTCGCGGCTGCGGCGGGCAGTGAGCAAGGCAACCAAAGGACCGTGAGATGCGCCTCAATAAAGCTACGACCCATGCCATTCGGGCGCTGGTCGCTTGCGCTGGGCACGAGGCCGATCTGGTCAAGGTCGCGGATCTCGCGGAGGAACTGGAACTGACGCAGCAGAATGCATTCAAGATCGTACACCTGCTCTCGCGGGCCGGTTTCATCAAGGCGACCCGCGGCCGGCACGGGGGCGTTCAGCTCGCTGATCCGGCGACGGACATCCGCGTCGGCGAGGTGGTGCGCCGGATGGAAGCCTTGTCCTTCGACGGCGGCGACGGTGAGGCCGGCTCCGTTGCCGCTGGCGCCTCGCTCGACCTGATCGACGATGCGTTCGAGGCGTTCATCACCGTTCTCAACCAGACGACGATCGCCGATATGGCGCGCGCCAGTGCCAAGGCGGCACGGTCTGCGAAGTCATCGGGACGCACGGCGGCTGCGAAGAAGGGCGGCAAGCCCGCGCGCAAGTTGTCCAAGGCGGTAAAGACTCGCGAGACCCGCCGCGTTTCGGCGAGAGCTTGAGCGGGTTCCTGCTGCCGCTGAACGCACTCTTACGCTCCGGCGTGTCCCGGCGGAACGATTAGAAGACTTCCAAACTGCCGGTCGTCGGTGACGGTCGCTTCGACGCACCAGATTGGCGTTGACATCGGCCTGTCATTTCATGTTTCTTTACGCGCAGTGTAGAGTTGTCCGGCGGGTGGCTCGACCGTTCGCGGTGTCGGCGGATTATCGCGGCAGGTCGAGGACCGTACGATCCGCGCGACACCAAACTTAGTCCGATGTCGGGGCCTTGAACCCCTTCGATTGGAGTGCAAGATGACCAAGAAGTCAGGCGGTCGCGCAGGCGGCCGGGCAAGTGCGCACGCGGCGGCCACAGGCGGTTGCCGCGCTACCGCAGTCGGACCCGCAGCGGACGGGTGCGGGCCTCGCAATGGCACTCTCGCCGCACAAGCCCTTCACCCGGTGAACAGGTCCGCTCCCCGACCGTGCCCGGAGCCGCGCAACCCCACCGTCTTGCCCGAGCGCCTGGTGGGCTTCGGCTTCCGCGGCTGGATCGCCGGCTATCAGAGCGGCGATGTCGGCTGCTGGGAAAAGGTCTGGCAGCTTTATGACGAGCGCTTCGGGTCGCGCGGGGCGAAAGCCGCCGTCGCCGAACTGTCGAGCTTTGCGCGGTCGGTCAGCGCCTGCTCGCGCCGCCAACTGGAGGTCGAGCCGCTCAATGCTCCCATGTTCGGGCGCGATGAAAGCCTCGCCATCTCGATGGTCGCCGCGTTCCAGCACAACACCTGTCCCGCCATGCGCGCCTGTGCCTTCGCGCTCGTCGAAAGCTCGATGCTGGACGAGGTTCTGCATCATGCGAGCTCCTATGCGGTGACGTTGCGGACGCTGGACGCCGTCGTCCCCCCGGCCTGGATCATCAACGCCAACGCCTTCGTCGGCACCGCGCCGGCGGCACGGAACTGAGGGGCTGCAATCATGTTGATCTGTTCCTGCGCCGTCGTTTCCGACCACGACATAGAGCGGGCGTTGCTCGACATCATGATCCAGGACGATGCGCCGCTGCCGACGCCCGGCGTCATCTGGCGCCATCTGTCGAAAAGGATGGACTGCTGCGGGTGTGCGCCGCTCGCTGTCCAGACGATCTACGACAAACTCGACGACCTCGAACGCAAGGGTCTCGTCTCGCCCCATCTCTGCGCGTCGGTGAAAATCCGCTGGCGGCGTCTCGAGGAAATCCGGGCGCGAAAGGCGACCGCGACCGCTTCCGGTGGCACGCCGTCGTGCGCCCCGGTATCGACGTTTGCCGAACTGGTGGCGCTCGACGTCGAATGATCCGTCCGGCTCGCGCTCGATGGGCGCAACTGCTGGCAAACGGCGATCGGTGGCCAGCGACCTGGCGCCCGGGCTCTGATCGGGCTCTGATGAGGTAGCGCAGCCATGTGCAGCAAGCACGGCCAACCACCCGATTTTTCTTTGGCGACGCGCGTCGAGAGCGCGGGCGAGACGACGTCTCGTGCACCGCGCCGCCGCTACGAGCTGTGGGAAATTCCCGGTGGTCTGCAGTGTTCGATCATCGGCACCTGTCTGCCGCACGAGGAGTTGAAGCGGATCGCGCGGCGGCTGAAGCTCGTCATCGAGGACGCTGCCGCCGACTATGAGGTCCACGCCTATTTCGTCAACGAAGCCGCACGCCGCGGCGACATCTCGCGAGCCATCCAGAAGGAACTCGACCGCCGCTTCGACGGCCTCGTTCGCCGCGTCGGGCAGCTTCGCACCGAAGCGGAGCTGATCGCATTCTGGAAGGCCTGCTACGACGGCGGTCGCATCGCGGGGGGATACTGGGCGATCCTCTCTCACCGC
Organism: Hyphomicrobiaceae bacterium; assembly: GCA_046295315.1. Classification (GTDB taxonomy): domain Bacteria; phylum Pseudomonadota; class Alphaproteobacteria; order Rhizobiales; family Hyphomicrobiaceae; genus JAEUMD01. The sequence goes on along the minus strand of JBKBNR010000156.1, from coordinate 3,130 downwards.
CACGCGTCCGATGCCGTGCGCCAGCGCGTATTCGGCGAAGTCCACATGCTGAGCCACGTTCTCGGCCGCACGACGCATGCGTCGGCTGTCAAGGCGTGTGAGCTGGAACAGCGCATCGAGGACCTGGAGAGCAAACTGCGTCGCCAGCGCGAGCGGCACGGCGAAGCGCTCGCCGATCGCGATCGCCAGATCGCGCGACTGAAAGCGATCCGCGACAATCTGTCCGAAGAGCGTCAGCAAAAGCCGACGTTCGGCAATGCCAAAGCAAAAGTCGACTCGCCGCGAATTGTATTTCCGCAGCGAAATCAACGTGCCCTGTCCTCGGCGCGTGAACGGGCCCGCATCGCCGAGGCCGATGCCGAACTGCTGCGCGGACAAATAAAGGCCCTGGCACGTCAGTTGCGACGTGCCGGGCTCGCGCAATCGGCGAACCCGTGTCCCGGTGCCGAGGCATGCCGCCTTGATCACCCGCCGCGCCGCGTGCTCTATCTCGGTGGTCGTGCGAGTGCGGTGGAGCGGCTCCGGTCGATCGCCGCCTCGGCCAATGCCGAATTCGTTCACCACGATGGTGGAGTCGAGCAGACGGTCGATCTGATCGACGGCTTCATCAACCGTTGTGATGCCGTGTTCTGTCCGGTCGACTGCATCAGTCACGGCGCGTGTGAACGAGCCAAGGCACTATGCCGAAAGCACGAGAAGGTGTTCGTGCCGTTGCGGTCCTCCGGTGCCTCGACATTCAAGCGGGCGCTGATCGAATTACATCGGTGAACGGGCGGCAACGGTCCACGGATAGCGATAAAGATTGCGAAAGCGGTAACACGGGAAGGCAGGGCGATGAAGGGCGACAAGGACGTCATCAAGATGTTGAACGAGGCGCTGAAGCTGGAGCTCGGCGCGGTCAACCAGTACTGGCTGCACTACAGGCTTCTGGAAGACTGGGGCTACGGCAAACTGGCGAAGAAGGAGCGGGCGGAATCCATCGAGGAGATGCAGCACGCCGACAAGATCATCGCGCGCATCATCTTCCTGGAGGGGCATCCAAACCTGCAGCACGTCGCACCGCTGATGATCGGGCAGAACGTCAAGGAAGTGCTCGAGTGTGATCTCAAAGGCGAGTATGTCGCCAAGGAGCATTACATGAAGGGTCGCGCACTCTGCCGCGAGAAGGAAGATTACGTTTCGATGGAACTCTTCTCCGAGTTGCTGGAAGACGAGGAAGGCCACATCGACTTCCTCGAGACGCAGCTCGAGTTGCTGAAAAAGATCGGCGTCGAGAACTACGGGATGCTGAACGCCCAGTCGGCCGACGAGGTCGAGGGCCATTGAGCACGACATGAGGGAGCGCCGACGTGGAAACTCCGGCGGCGCTCGCTCAGGTTATCTGCTTCACGGCGCGCAGCGCTTCTGACATGGCGGCGTGGGCGTAGGCGTCCCACGCCGTGTCCGAATTGGCGAAGACGATGTTGCCGAGCGGCTCGCGCATCATCGCCGCGTCGGCGGTCATGCTCTCGACGTCGTCGAACAACGAACTCGGCGCATAGGAATAGCCGTGCGACCAGCGGTTGACGGTGATCGCCGTGATGTCGCGGTCGGCATCGAAGCCGCCACCACCTAGCATGCGCTGGAGGTCGGTCCGGACCATCTGCTCGATCCGTTCGAACGGTGTGTCGAGAAGCCACTGCCGGCCCATGCGGAACTGGGTTCTCGCGTCGTGCCCTTCGTTCTGCGCCAGCGGCACATGGACGAGTTGCAGGCCAATCGGCTCGGCGGGCGAACGTGCGAAGCGATAATCGCCGAACGAGACGGGATAGTCGAGCTTCACGGTCGAGAGGAACGCTTTCGGCGCAGCGATCTTGTGCACGCCGAGGCGGGCAAAGCTCTGCCAGTTGGTAAGGCCGACTTTGATGTAGAGAAGGGGGGTCCTGACATTCGCGGCGCAGTGCTGGCGCTCGGCATCCTTCAATTCGGGGCATATGTGCCCCGTCACCGCGGCGAACGTCGCGACGACGGACTTCTTAGCGCGCACCTTGGTCAAGGCGCCGTTACGGACATATGCGATCTCGACGCCGCCGTCCTTGTCGTTGGCGACATGGATCGCCGTCGATGACAGGCGGATGCGCACATCGCTGGCGGCATCGTCCAGGCGGGCGTAGTCGAAGCGGGCGTCGACGAGCGCTTCGATGGTCCCAGAAGGCGCGACTGAAGGAACGAGCGCGCGGACGAGGGCGCGCGCGATCGTCGCGTTGCCATCGGGAAAGTGATGCACATAGGGCTCGCCGTCGTGGCCGCTGTCGAGTGCGCTTTCGATGCCGATGGCCGCTGCTCCCGGCAGACCGTCGGCCATCGCGTCCCGCGCCGCTATCGCGTCGATGCCGAGGCCGTAATTGTCGTGCAGGCGGCCCTCGAAGAACGCTGCACCCTGCTCGGGCAGTCCGCAGACGTGCAGCAGGAAATCGCGATAGCTGATGCGCGAGGTGTGCTTCAGTTTTGTTTCCGTATCCTGGTCGGCCAGATAGTCGCGCGTGCCGGCGAACAACTGGTCGAGACCGACGCGGGTCTCGGCGTCGAGCGGGCAGTCGGCGAGGAACGATGTGATGTCGCGCGCATTGGGATTGCCGGGCGCGAACTCGTCGAAGCCGAGGATCATCGGGTCGCCGGTGACGAGTTTGTCGGTGCCGAACGTCTCGGCATCGAAGTACACGCCGCGCGACAGGCCGAGGCCAGGATAGAGCGTGCGGTGGAAGACCGTTTCGTCGTAGAAGCGCTCAGGGTCGATGCCGAGGCGGGCAAGCAAAGCGCCGAGTTCGCCGGCGTATTGCGTGCGCGGCGACACCATGCTTTCCGAACCGCCATAGCCGAGCAGCATCCGGCCACCGGCATCGAACTCGCAGCGCCGGGCGTGACCGCCGAAGTCGTCGTTGTTGTCGAGGATCAGGATGCGCGCCTTCGGATGGCGCTCCTTGTAGGCGAAGGCAGCCGTGAGGCCAGCGAGACCAGCACCGACGACGACCAGATCGTAATCCTCGGAGATCGCGGCGGTTTCCAATGGGTAGCTGCGCCCCTCGCGTGCGACCGCGTGCATGACCTCGAACGCCGCGTCCGTCATGCCGCGCAGACCGGTCAAAGCGGG
>JBKBNR010000155.1:0-7114 GCA_046295315.1 Hyphomicrobiaceae bacterium | reverse complement strand
AATGCACAGCCAAATCCTGCCCGATGAATAGGCAAGTCGCCGCAGAGAGTGCAAATTCCGCGCAAAGTGTCAACGGCTAGACGTGCGCATAATCGCGGAAAATTGCGCGAAGTCGACATGTCGTAGGACCCGGTTCCCCTGTACCCAGGATCACGCCATCGATAGAGACCACCGGCATCACCGTGTTGGTGGCCGAGGTGATGAAGGCTTCGCGCGCCCGTTGCGCTTCTGCCGGGCGGAAAGGACGCACCACCAGTTCGAGGCCGAGGCGGTCGATGGCGTCAAGCAGCGTCGCCCGCGTTACGCCGGGCAAAATGGCGTTATCGGCTCGCCGCGTCACCAGCCTTCCCGCCTCGTCGACGATCCAGGCGTTGCTCGCAGCGCCTTCGGTCACGAAGCCCTGGGCGTCGACCAGCCAGGCTTCCTTGGCCCCCTCAGCGTGTGCCGCCGTCTTGGCGAGGCAGGCAGGCAGCAGCATCACCGTCTTGATGTCGCAGCGGCCCCAGCGGATGTCGGGCATCGTCATCACTGCGATACCTTTCGCCGCCTGTGCATCCTGCCTCGCCCGCGACAAGGGGCGGGCGAGGCAGACCAGCGTCGGCTCGATGTCGGCTGGCGGAACGAAGTCGCGAGGTGCCGCCCCGCGCGACACCTGCAGGTAGACCATGCCGTTCGATACCCGGTTGCGGGACACCACCCGGCGCATGACCAGTGCCAGCGCCGCCTCGCTCATCGGCGGCCGAATGGAGAGTTCGCCGAGCGAGCGGCCGAGCCGCGCCAGATGCCGCGGCAGATCGACGAGGTGCCCGCGATAGACCTCGCAGACCTCGTACACGGCATCGGCGAACTGGAAGCCGCGATCCTCGACATGCACCGCGGCTTGCGCATACGCAACATAGCGGCCGTTGACATAGACGATGCGCGACATGGTGGCTCCGTCGAGAGTGAGACAACGATCGTGGCCGAGGGCTGCACAGAGCGCGCTGCTCGAGGCGCAGAGTGTGTCAGCGCGCGCCGCGTGCGGAACGGCCCTTGCCGGTTGGCAACTCAGAAATAATCCGGACTGACGCGGAACATCTGCTCCACTTCGCGGACATGATCGGCGCGCGCGAACAGCACCACGCGATCCTTGATCTCGAGCTCCGTGGCCCCCGTCGGCACGATGACTTTGCCGCCGCGCAGGATCGAGCCGAAGCGGATGCCCTCGGAGTTCTTATAGTCGCGCAGCGGCCGGCCGAGGATCGGCGCCGTCTCCAGCACTTCCGCCTCGATCAGCTCGCCGGCACCGTTGTGGACCGAATGCACCCCGCGTATGCGACCGCGGCGTACGTGCTGCAGCACGCGGCTGACGGTGATCGCTTTCGGGTTGACCTGCGCATCGATGCCGAGCGACCGCACCATGCCGGCATAGTTGGCGGAGTTGATGAGGGCAAGGTTCGACTTGCAGCCGAGTTGCTTGGCGAGCGCCGAGGTCAGCAGGTTGACCTGATCGTCGTTGGTCACGGCGATGAGAATGTCGGCGGCGCCGATCTCGGCTTCGCGCAGCACATCTTCCGAGAGCGACGAGCCGTGCAGCACCACCGTGCGTTCCAGCGTCTCAGCGATCTGCACGGCGCGCACACGCGACAGCTCGATCAGCTTGACGCGAATATTCGGCTCGGCCTTCTCAAGCTCCTTGGCGATATAGAGACCGATGTTGCCACCACCGGCAATGACGATGCGGCGCGCTCTGGCCTCCTCGTGACCGAAGATCTGCAGCGTGCGCGATACCTGCTCAGTCGGCGTGATGACGTAGGCGTCGTCGCCGGCTTCGAGCAGGTCCTTGCCGTGGGGAACGAACAGCCGGCCCTTGCGGACGATCGCCGCCGTCACCGTCGGCAGATCGGGGAAAAGCTGGGCCAGTTGAGACAGCGGCGTGTCGAGGACCGGACACTCCGGACCGCAGGTGATGCCGAGCACCGCAATGCGCCCGTCACCGAAGCTTACGGTGTCGAAGGCGCCCGGCAGTTGCAGCCGCCGGATGATCATGTTGCCGACTTCGATCTCGGGCGAAATGATGTAATCGATCGGCAGCCCTTCGCGGCTGAACAGCTTCGTCCACGATTGCTCGAGGTAGGTCTGGCTGCGCACGCGCGCGATCTTCATCGGTATGTCGAACAGGGTGTGCGCCACCTGACACGCCACCATGTTGACTTCGTCGTGCAGCGTCACTGCGATCAGCATGTCGGCATCGCCCGCCCCGGCGCGCTCAAGCACGTCCGGGTGCGCGGCGTTGCCGTGGACGGCGCGAACTTCGAGCATGTCGTTGGCGCGCTGCACGAGATCGGCGCTGGCGTCGATGATGGAGACGCTGTTGCCTTCCGTCGAGAGCCGCTCGGCGATGCCGGTGCCAACCTGCCCCGCGCCGCAAATGATGACATTCATCGACCGACCGCCGTTGCCTCGTTCAGTTCAGATCTGTCGCGGCCGCACATCATCACGCCTCACACCGGCGCGACGCCGCCGCTGCGATGCTCACCCGACACACCGAGCGCCCGCAGCTTCCTGTGCAGCGCCGAGCGCTCCATACCGACGAATTCCGCCGTGCGCGAGATGTTGCCGCCGAAACGGTTGATTTGCGCCAGCAGATACTCGCGCTCGAAGATTTCTCTCGCTTCGCGCAGCGGCAGGCTCATGAGATGCTCGGCGCCACCGTTGACCGGCAGCGGCACATTTGAGCCGATCTCGTCGGGCAGCATGTCGGCGGTGATCATGGCGCCGGGCTCGCCACCAGCGAGGATCATCAGCCGCTCGATGTTGTTGCGCAGTTCGCGCACGTTGCCTGGCCAATCGTGCGCCTGCAGCACCGCGATCGCGTCCTCGCCGATGCGGCGCGGCGCCAGACCCGAGGCCTGCGCCACCTGGTTGACGAAGAACTCGATGAGCGCCGGGATGTCGTCGCGACGTTCAGCGAGGCTCGGCACGCGCAGCGGCACGACGTTGAGGCGGTGATAGAGGTCCTCGCGGAAGCGCCCCTCCTGCATCTCGCGTTCCAGATCACGGCTGGTCGACGAGATGATGCGCACGTCGACCGCCACCTTCTGCGCGCCGCCGAGGCGCAGGAACTTCTGCTCGACGAGAACGCGCAGCACCTTGCCTTGCGTCTCCAGCGGCATGTCGGCCACTTCGTCGATATAGAGCGTGCCGCCGTGCGCTTCTTCGAGCGCGCCCACCTTGCGTGGCGTGCCGGCGCGATCCTCGATGCCGAACAGTTCCTCCTCCACCCGGTCCGGGGCCATCGCCGCGGCGTTGAGGACGACGAACGGGCCGTCCTTCCTCTGCGAGCGCATGTGGATGACGCGGGCGGCGAGTTCCTTGCCGGTGCCGGACGCGCCACGGATGAGAATGCGGCTGTTGGTCGGCGCGACGCGATCGAGGCTGGTTTTGAGATGGTTGATTGCCGCCGAGTGGCCGATCATGTCGGTGGTGACGGTCGAGCGTTCGCGCAGTTCGCGAACCTCCCGGCGCAGCTGTTGCGCTTCGAGCGCGCGCAGCGCCACCAGGATCAGGCGGTCGGCCTTGAACGGCTTTTCGATGTAATCATAGGCGCCGCGCCGGATCGCCGTCACCGCTGTCTCGATGTTGCCGTGACCGGAGATGATGACCACCGGCAGATCGGGGTACGTCGCCTTGATGGCGGAGAGCACCTCGAGACCGTCCAGGCGGCTGCCCTGCAGCCAGATATCGAGAATGACGAGATGCGGGCGGCGGTCCTCGATGGCGCGCAGCGCTTCGTCGCTGTCCCGCGCCAGTCGCGCCTTGTGACCTTCGTCCTCCAGAATGCCGGCGATCAACTCGCGGATGTCGGCCTCGTCGTCGACGATCAGGATATCTGCGGCCATCGAATAGAACCTCCTCGCTCGTCATGTGTCGTGCTCCGCCGGAGACGGTGCATGAAGTCTCGTTTCAAGCCGATGCTGTCTCGGCGGCTGCCTTGTCAAGCGATGCGCCACTGGAGCCCGTGCCAAGTGGCAAGACCATGCGCACGCGCGCGCCGTGCTCGCGTCCCGGAGCCTTCGGCGCGTCGTCGAGCAGCAATGTGCCACCGTGCTGCTCGGTGATCTTGTTGACCATGGCGAGGCCGAGGCCGGTGCCCTTGTGGCCCTTGGTCGTCACATAGGGTTCGAGCAGTCGCATGCGGTTTTGCTTCGGGAAACCGGGACCGTTGTCGATCACCTCGATGGTGACGCGGCCGCCGGCAACGCTGAGCCGCGTCTCGACCATGCCCTTGTCTCCGCCCCGCGCACTCGGCTCGGCTTGCTCGACCGCCTCGGTGGCATTCTTGACCAGATTCGTCACAGCCTGGGAAATCAACCGCCGATCGAACAAGCCGACCAGCGGCTGCTCGGGCAGACTGATCGGATAGTCGAGATCGGGGTGGCCTTCGCGGAACAGCAGCACCGGCTCCTGCACCGCCTGGCGCAGATCGACCTCGGCCATCTCCGGCTTCGGCATCCGCGCGAACGAGGCGAACTCGTCGACCATCGCTTTCAGATCGCCGACCTGGCGCACGATGGTGTCGGTAAGCTTGTCGAAGGTCTCACGGTCGTTGGCGATGCCGGGGCCGTATTTGCGTTTCAGCCGTTCGGCGGAAAGCTGGATCGGCGTCAGCGGGTTCTTGATCTCGTGGGCGATGCGCCGCGCCACGTCGGCCCAGGCGCTGGTGCGCTGCGCCGAGACGAGTTCGGTGATGTCGTCGAAGGTGACGACGGTGCCGACATCGCCGCCGCCAGCCTTCTCATCCGTCAGGCGGACGGCAAAAGTGCGCTCGTCGCCGCTCACTGTGACGGTGATCTGGTGGGGATTGCGCGATGCCTTCTGCGGTTCGTGGGTGCGCGCGTCGAGCGCCGGGCCGAACTCTGGCAGTACCGCGCGCAACGGCTTGCCGACCATCTGGCTCTCCGGCATGCCGAGCAGCGCTTCTGCCGCGCGGCTGACGAGTTCGACCCGCCCGTTGCTGTCGAGGCCGATGACACCCGCCGAGACACCCGACAGCACCGCCTCCATGAAACGGCGGCGCTCGAAGAGTTGCTCGTTGGCCGTGACGAGCGCGTCACGCTGTGATTTCAGCTCCCGCGTCATGGTGTTGAAGGTCGCCGACAGACGACGCAAGTCACCCTCGCCGCGCTTCTCCGGCAGCAGCACGTCGAGATCGCCGGTCGAGACCGCGGAGGCGGCGCCGATGAGCCGGCGGATCGGCGCCACGAACCGCCCAGCGAACCACATGCCGGCCCAGATCGCGGCCAGCAGTGCCGTCATCGAGATCATCAGGTACATGAGGGCGTGCGCCCATTTGAGGTTGCCGCGCGACTGGCGCAGCAGCTCATATTCCGCCGCGTTCTGTTCGGTGCGCTGGTAGTGCTCGAGTACCGCCGGGCTGACGAGACGGCTGACGTAGAGATAGCGGCCGGGATAGCGCTCCAGCTTGCCCATCGCCGTGATGCGGAAGCGCTCGATGGAGATCGACAACGGGACGAGCCCGGAGCGCACCTCGTCGAGCGCCGCCGAGGTCGGCCGCGCAAACGGAATGCGGCCGTCTTCGACCGCCGCCAGCACCGGCTTGCCGGTGTCGTCGATGAGGTAGGCGGCGGGCAGGTCACGAAGCCCCGCCTGCGCGATGATCAGCCGGCGCAACTGTTCGGTGTCGTCGCCGATCGCCGCCGCGGCGTCATCGAGATCGCGCGCCATGTTGAGCACGTCGTTGCGGATGACGCCGCCGTGCTCCTCGACGTAAGCCTGCGCCACCGAGCGCGAGTCTTCGATCAGCGCGCGCACGCGCCACGAGAACCAGCTGTCGATCGACCGTGAAAAGGTGACGGTGGCGGCCACCGCCAGCATCAGCGCCGGCAATGCGGCGATCAGCGAGAACAGCGCCACGATGCGAATGTGCAGCCGCGCGCCCGCGCTTTTCGCCCGCCATGCCCGCCACAGTTCCAGCACCTGCCAGGTGATGATGGCGATCATCGCCAGGATCAGCACGACGTTGACGAACAGCGCGCTCCACACGACGCCACCGCTCGGCACGATGGGCGTCAGCCCGGTCAGGATCAGGTAGGTCGAGAACGCTGACACCAGCGACAGCACGACCACGACAAGGCCGGCGCCGTACGAGCGCTCGCTCGGATCGAAGTGCGGCAGGCGAGCCCCCGCAGCACTCGTCGCTGTTGCGCCAACTCCCTCGGACCATGTCATCGGTTCACGACTTCCGCTCAGAGATCGTTCGAGGTCGGCGCCGCAGCGTCCTAACATTCCTCTGATTTCCCAGAGTGTTGGCGCTGCTGCTATGGCAAGGCTCGCACACCAGGACGGACCGGGCCGGAAGGGCCCGCCGCTGTGACGCGAAGCGAACACATAGGAGCTCTCAACTGTGACATTTTCGCGACATGATTAGGGGTAGCGCCGCGGCCACAGTCCGTCAAGAAAACAAAATGCTTGACCGCTCATTCCTCGCGCAACCGAATGCGGCACGCTGGCGACCGGGCGCCGCGCCGCCCAGATGCCGTCCGAGATGCCGCGTCAGATGCGGTCTCGGTGGCGGCGGCGGTCACGGCGACGGTGTGCGGTAGACGCGGATGTTGAGCGCCTTGATCCGCGCACGCAGCGTGTTGCGGTTAAGCCCGAGAAGCTCGGCGGCGCGGATCTGGTTGCCGCGCGTCGCCGCCAGCGCCGCCGCCAGCAGCGGCTGCTCCACCTGCCGGATGATGCGGTCGTAGAGACCGGGTGGCGGCAGGTTGGTGCCGAAGCTAGCGAAATAGCCGCCCAGATAGCGCTCGACCATTTCGGAGAGGTCGCGGCCGTCTGTCGATTGCTCAGGCGCCGGCGGCGGCGCCTGCTCGGAGAGTTCCTGCTCGACGATCTGCGCCGTCAGCGTGTCCTGTGGATGGAGCGCCACGAGGCGGCGGACGAAGTTTTCTAGTTCGCGGATGTTGCCCGGCCACGAATATGCTTTTAGCCGGTCGATGGCGGCCGTCTCGATCGCCTTCTGTCCGAGCCCCTCGCGGGCGGCGAGACGCAGGAAATGGCGAACGAGATCACCGATGTCGTCGAGCCGCTCGCGCAGCGGCGGGATGCGCAC
>JBKBNR010000154.1:0-7115 GCA_046295315.1 Hyphomicrobiaceae bacterium | reverse complement strand
GCTGCCGCTGGTACTCGATCTGCTGCTGCTCGACGAAAGCAATCCGCGCAGCCTCGCCTTCCAGCTTGCGGCGATTTCGCGCCATCTGGAAAGCCTGCCGCGCTCGACGACGGCTTCGGTGCTGCCGGAGGAGCGCCGCCGCATCCTGGCGCTGCAGACCGCCGTTCGCCTCGCCGATGTGCAGACGCTGTCCAAGGGCACGCGCAGCGGTCTCGCCGACATGATGACACGCATGATCGAGGACTTGCCGGCGCTCTCGAACGCTATCGCGGCGCGCTATTTCAGCCTCCTGCAGGAGCGACCGCATCGCCTGACCACACGCAGCGGAGGACGTAACTGACATGGTCACTGCGACCTACGACATCAGTCACAAGACGACGTACCGCTACGCGACCCCGGTGGTGCATTCGGATCAGCGCCTGCACCTGGCGCCGCGCGCCATGCCGAACCAGACGATCAATGCCCATGCGCTGCTGATCGAGCCAGCTCCGACGCATCGCCGCGACGGCGTCGATTCGTTCGGCAATCCGATCTCCGTTCTGGAAATCGACCGCGAGCACTCGACGTTCACGGTGCAGGCGACGAGCCGCGTCACGGTGGTCGCGGCGCCGCGCGTGGAACTCGCGCAATCGATGCCGTGGGAAGATGTCGCGCATCTGCTGCGCTGCGGCCCACCGCCGCACGACATCGACATCGTGCAGTTCACGAGTTCGTCGCGGCTGACCATGCCGTCGCTCGCGATCGCCGATTTCGCGCTGCAATCGTTCACGCCGGGCCGTCCGGTGCTGGAGGCCGCTTTCGACCTGACCCGGCGCATTTTCACGGAGTTCCGCTTCGACCCGACGGCGACGGACGTTTCGACACCGGTGACGGAGGTCCTGCGTCTGAAGCGCGGCGTCTGCCAGGATTTCTCACATCTGGCGCTGGCGGCCCTGCGGGCCCTGCGTCTGCCGGCGCGCTACATCAGCGGCTACCTGCTGACGCGACCGCCGCCGGGTGTAGCAAAGTTGCGCGGCGCGGATGCCTCGCACGCCTGGATTGCGGTATGGGCGCCGGGGCACGGTTGGGTTCAGTTCGACCCGACCAATGGCATCGTGCCCACCGACGAGCACATTGCCTTTGCCCATGGCCGCGACTACGACGACATCAACCCCGTGTCCGGCGTCATCCTCGGCGGCGCCGACCATACGGTCAGCGTCGCCGTGGATGTCGACCCGGTGTGACGCCGCGGCGGGCTCGGCGCCGCAGCGCATGTCAGGCGGACATTCGACTTTCGCGATGTTGCGGAGCACACTTGTCGATACCGCTTCGGATCGATACCGCTTCAGAGTGTCGCGGACCCTCCCGCGAACAACGACAGGTCCCCAGTTGTCGAACAGCGTATGAGTGACGTCGATCACTGAAGTCCTGCCGGATTTGTAGGTCCGGCGAACGCTCCGCGAACCCGCGCCATCGGTATCGATCGGCACCAAAGCGGGAACAGAGGAGAAAAGCGTGGAGGTGGAGGACGAAATGGCCGCTGATCCCGAACAAGCCCACGACGATCTCCTGATCATCGAAAACCCGCAGGCCGACTGGCCGATGTGCAATCATGTCGAGCGTCGGGCACGCCGTCTCAACGATATGATCGACCGCATCGGCGCCAATCGTAGCCGGCTGGTGCGCGCGTGCGGCGGCGCCACAATCGCCGAAGCGGCACAGAACTGCCTGTCGTGCCCCTATCCGACGGCGTGCATCGAATGGGTATCGGATCGCAGCTTCGACGCCAGCGAGCCGCCGCCCTTCTGCCGCAACCGCAATCTCATCCGGCGCTGCCGCGAGAGCGAGGCGCTGAAATAGCCGCCTACCTCATGTGCCGCAGAACGTCGCCTCGACGACTTGGTCGGGACGGGGGGGCCGTGTGAAGTCCTCGCGCCCCGGTTGCTCGTCGAAGGGCCGCGCCAGCACGTCGATCAGTTCCTCGAACGGCTGGTAATCGCCATTTGCGACGGCCGCGGTGATGACCTCCTCGATCCTGTGGTTGCGCGGGATCACCCAAGGGTTGGCGGCCCGCATCACCACCCGGCGCGCCTCAGGCGTGGTCGCCTCCTCGGCGAGGCGCTGACGCCAGCGCGTGTCCCAGTCATCGAAATCCTGCGAGTTGCCGAGCGCCTCGCGAAGCCGGGCGCGGGCGAGATCGCTCACCTCGGCGTCGCTGAGCATACGGAAGCTGTTGGTATGATCCGCTTTCGCCGCCATCATCAGCGACAGCAGGGCGCCAGCGAGTTCGACATCGGCGCGGCGTGGCTGCACGATGCCGAGCTTGCGCGCCAGCCCTTCCGCATAGGCGGCGGCGAACGGCACCGTGAACTCCTCGACCGCCTCCGTCGCGATGCGCACGGCCTCCTTTTCGTCAGGCGCGATCAAAGGCAGCAACGCCTCGGCCAGCCGCGCCAGATTCCACTGTGCAATCGAGGGTTGGTTGGCAAACGCATAGCGGCCCTGGCGGTCGATGGAGCTGTAGACGGTGTCGGGATGGTAATCGTCCATGAACGCGCAGGGGCCGTAATCGATGGTCTCGCCGGAGATCGCCATGTTGTCGGTGTTCATGACCCCGTGGATGAAGCCGATGTGCATCCACTTCGCCACCAGCCGCGCCTGCCGCGCGATCACCACGCGCAGCAACGCGAGATACGGGTTGGACGCCGCGGAGATCTCCGGGCAATGGCGCGCGATGGCGTGGTCCGCCAGCGCCCGCACGGCGTCGACATCGCCGCGCGCGGCGAAATATTGGAACGTGCCGACACGGATGTGGCTCTCCGCGACGCGCGCTAGGACCGCGCCCGGCAAAGGCCCCTCGCGCAACACATATTCGCCGGTCGTCACCGCCGCCAGCGCCCGCGTCGTCGGCACGCCCAGCGCGTGCATGGCTTCAGCGACGATGTACTCGCGCAGCACCGGGCCCAGCGCAGCGCGGCCGTCCCCCCGGCGCGAGAAGGGCGTCGGGCCCGAACCCTTCAACTGAATGTCGAAGCGGCGGCCCTGCCGCGTCACCACCTCGCCCAGCAGAATGGCGCGGCCATCGCCCAGCTGCGGCGAGAAGCCGCCGAACTGGTGCCCGGCATACGCAGCGGCGATCGGCTCGGCGCCCTCTGGCGTGGCATTGCCGGCGAGCGCGGCGACGCCATCGGGCGAGGCCAGCCAGCCGGCGTCGATGCCGAGTTCACGCGCCAGCGCCGTGTTGATCTTGACGAGGCCCGGTCTGGCAACCGGCGTCGGCCGCGTGCGCGTAAAGAAACGGTCGGGCAGACGCGCATAGGAATTGTCGAAGGGTATCGGTCGCGTGCCCACGCCTGCCACTGTCGCCGCCATGTCCGTCTCCGATCGAAAGCCGACCCGTCATATCGGCTGTCGCACGGGCTATGGCAAGCGGCGGCGCTCGGCGCGACGCGCCAGCGCCTGTAGCGCTGGACGCACCACGAGAAAGGCCCGGTAGATAACATTCAGCACGGGCCGCAGCGGCCACTTGGCGGCGATGCGCGCCAGCGGCGCGGCCCGCGGCACCCGCTCCCACATGGCGGCGAACGCTTCCGCGCCTTTGACCACGCGACCGTCGGGCAATTGCACATGCATGTAAGCCAGCGCTCGCTCGCGATCCAGGCCCGGCGCCAGTTTCGCGCTACCGGCACCATTGGCCGAAATGTCGATCAGGTCGAGCGACCCGGGCAATGCGCGCTTGTCGAGAAACGCGATCTCGCGGCGGCACATCGGACAGTCGCCGTCGTAGAACACGCGCATCGTGCCCGGCGAGCTGCCCGGCATCAACGCCTCCGTCGTGTCACTCACATGTTTGTCCATGGCATCGTAACGGCGGGCGGCGCGTTGCGGATCAGACGATCACGCCGCCCGTGACCTCACTGCTCGAACGCCATCTGGCCGAGCGCCCGCTCGCGCAGCACCCTGCCTTCGATCTCGGCATCGTCCAAGCGCACCTTGACCAGATCGCCGATCGACACCAGCCCGACCATCAGGCCCCGATCGGTGACGACGACATGGCGCACGCGCGCTTCCGTCATCTGACGCAGAACCGCCGATACCGTGTCCTGCGGCGAACAAACCGGCGGCGGCGACAGCATCGACAGCCGCACCGGCTCGCTCAGCGCCGACGTGCCGCGCCGCGCCAAGGTGCGGATCACGTCACGGTCCGTGACGATGCCGACCGGGCGCCCATCCGGCTCGCACACGACGAGTGACGCGACGTTGTTGGCGTCCAGCAGTTCGATGACGTCTTTCAGTGTTCGGTTCGGCCAGACGCTGAAAATGCGGTGGCCCTTACGGTCGACGACATGCGAAATTCTCATGCTGAGCAACTCCTCCCGAGAGTGTGCCCACCGTCCGTCTAACTGCGACATGATCGTCGAGAACCTTGGCCAAGGGAAGGGGGCGCGCGAAAGATTGCACGGGACGCGCCCGCGGCCATGTTGTTGTCGCGCTTGCGGTGGGCCATATTCCGTTGGATGGCCAAGCCCCCCAAACCTTTTGCCGACACACCGAAGCCGCGCGCCTCGCGCGGGCGATCCGGCAAACCGGCGCCGCCGCCCGCCGAGACCGCCGCGGGCACGCCCGCCACGCGCGGCTTCGGCGAAGCGCTGCAGGCAGGTTTCGATGCTGGCGAACCGGCGCACTACGCGCGCGGCAATACGGGCACCTTGCCCGCCCTGCGCCAGTCCGGCCCGCGCCCGCCGCGCGCCAGCGAAAGCATCGGCGGTTATCTGGACGCGCTGCTGGCGAAGCCTGCCGAGCGCTCCGAGAAGGCGCGCCAGTTGCTGTCGACGCAGCCGATGATGGCGGCGCACCCGATCGTCTCTGGCAACCTGCCGATGTTCATGCCGCATCGCCCGGAACGGCCCGACAAATCGGAAGGCGGCGTGCCGTTCAAGCTCGTCTCGGAGTACACGCCGAAGGGCGACCAGCCGACGGCGATCGCGGAACTGGTGCGCGGCATCCGCGACGGCGGCGAGCGCAATCAGGTGCTGCTCGGCGTCACCGGCTCGGGCAAGACGTTCACGATGGCCAACGTTATCGCCGAGACGCAGCGCCCGGCGCTGATCCTGGCGCCGAACAAGACGCTGGCCGCGCAGCTCTACGGTGAGTTCAAGAGTTTCTTCCCGGAGAACGCGGTCGAATATTTCGTCTCCTACTACGACTACTACCAGCCCGAAGCCTACGTTCCGCGCACCGACACCTACATCGAGAAAGAAGCCTCGGTGAACGAGCAGATCGACCGCATGCGCCACGCCGCGACGCGCGCGCTGCTCGAGCGTGACGACGTCATCATCGTGGCCTCGGTGTCGTGCATCTACGGTATCGGCTCGGTCGAGACCTATACGGCGATGACGTTCGCGGTGAGAGTGGGCGAGCGGTTGTCGCGCGATCAGTTCCTCGCCGATCTGGTGGCGCTGCATTACCGCCGCAACGACCACGCCTTCCAGCGCGGCACGTTCCGCGCCCGCGGCGATACGGTCGAACTCTTCCCGGCGCATCTGGACGATCGCGCGTGGCGCTTCTCGATGTTCGGCGACGAGATCGAGAGCATCACCGAGTTCGATCCGCTGACCGGCGAGAAAACCGACGAGTTGAGCCTCGTGAAGATCTACGCCAACTCGCACTACGTGACGCCGAAGCCGACGCTGCAACAGGCGATCAAGAGCATCAAAACAGAGTTGAAAGCGCGGCTCGACGAATTGTACGCGGCCGGCAAATTGCTCGAAGCCCAGCGCCTCGAACAGCGCACGACGTTCGACATGGAGATGATGGAGGCGACGGGAAGCTGCGCCGGCATCGAGAACTATTCGCGCTATCTCACCGGGCGCAACCCGGGCGACCCGCCGCCGACCCTGTTCGAGTATCTGCCCGACAACGCGCTGGTGTTCGCGGACGAGAGCCACGTCACCGTGCCGCAGATCGGCGGCATGTTCCGCGGCGACTACCGGCGCAAGGCGACGCTCGCCGAGTTCGGTTTCCGCCTGCCCTCGTGCATGGACAATCGTCCGCTGCGCTTCGAGGAGTGGGACGCGATGCGGCCGCAGTCGGTGTTCGTTTCGGCGACGCCCGGCGGGTGGGAACTGGAGCAGACCGGCGGCGTGTTCTCCGAGCAGGTCATCCGCCCGACCGGCCTCACCGACCCCGAGATCGTCATCCGGCCGGCGAAGTCGCAGGTCGACGACCTGCTCGCCGAAGTTCGCGAGGTGGCGTTGAAAGGCTATCGCACGCTTGTAACCGTGCTGACCAAGCGCATGGCCGAAGACCTCACCGAATACATGCACGAGAGCGGCATCCGCGTGCGCTACATGCACTCCGACATCGAGACGCTGGAGCGCATCGAGATCATCCGCGATTTGCGTCTCGGCGCTTTCGACGTTCTGATCGGCATCAACCTGCTGCGCGAAGGTCTCGACATTCCCGAGTGCGCGCTGGTCGCCATTCTCGACGCCGACAAGGAAGGCTTCCTGCGCTCGGAAACGTCACTGGTGCAGACCATCGGTCGCGCCGCGCGCAACGTCGACGGCCGCGTCATCCTCTATGCCGACCAGATGACCGGCAGCATGGAGCGCGCCATCGCTGAGACCGAACGGCGGCGCGAGAAGCAACTCGCCTACAACAAAGCCAACGGCATCACGCCGGAGAGCATCAAGCGCAACATCCACGACGTGATGTCGTCGGTCTACGAGCAGGACCACGTCACCGTCGATGTCGGGCACGCCGATACCGGCGCCAGCATCGGCAATAATCTGGCGGCCGTCATTGCCAATCTGGAAGAGCGCATGAAAACCGCTGCCGCCGATCTCGAATTCGAGACCGCGGCGCGGCTGCGCGACGAGATCAAGCGGCTGCGCGAAACGGAACTCGTCATCGCCGACGATCCGCTGGCGCGCCAGAGCGACATCGACGACCGCACGGGCGGCTTCAAGGGTGAGCGCAAATACGGCGCGGCGGCAAACCTGCCGCCTGAAACGAGGAGCGGCACCGCCTCACGCATCAAAACCGATTACGAGCCGGTGCAGCCGACCAACGCGCAATCGACCGCCGTACCGGCGACCCGTGTGAAAAAACCCTCGCTCGACGACATGGGCCCC
>JBKBNR010000153.1:0-7137 GCA_046295315.1 Hyphomicrobiaceae bacterium | reverse complement strand
ACGATGTACTGCGCGACCTGGGTCCACGTCACAGCCTTCATGCCGCCG
This sequence comes from Hyphomicrobiaceae bacterium, assembly GCA_046295315.1. Taxonomy (GTDB): domain Bacteria; phylum Pseudomonadota; class Alphaproteobacteria; order Rhizobiales; family Hyphomicrobiaceae; genus JAEUMD01. The sequence continues at coordinate 7,089 of JBKBNR010000153.1, read as the reverse complement.
AGCATCGAGCAGAGCAGAATGCCGAGCAGACCGACGTAGACGGCGACCGTGAAGTCGATGTCGAGGAACCGCGAGGCGATGATGCCGGTGGCGTAGATCTGCGCCGTCACGTAGGTGAACGAGCACGAGATCAGCACCAGAACGGCGAGCAGCCGTGCGAACGAGCCGCCGTAGCGCTCGGCGAAGAAATCCGGCACGGTGTAGGCGCCGAACTTGCGCAGGAACGGCGCGATGAGCACCGCGACGAGCACATAGCCGCCGGTCCAACCGAGCACGAAGGCGAGGCCGTCGTAGCCGAGCAGGAAGAGCGTGCCGGCCATACCGACGAACGAGGCGCCGGACATCCAGTCCGCGCCCGTTGCCATGCCGTTGTAGAGCGCCGGCACCGAGCGGCCCGCGACGTAGTATTCGCCGACTTCCTGCGTGCGCGACAAGATGCCGATGGCGGCATACACGGCGATCGTCAGGAACACGAAGCCGTAGCCGATCCAGCGGTTCGGAACGCCCATCTGCTCCAGCAACGCCAGGATGAGCACGAAACCGAAAAAGCCACCGGTGTAGATCGCGTAGATCTTACCCAGGTTGTTGAGGAAGCTGCCGCCTCCGACCGTATATTCTTTTGCCATGTCTCAGCCTCTCACTCCTCGGCCACGCCTTCTTGACGGTCGATGGTGTCCTGGCGCTTCGCGAACACGAACAGCATGATCACGAACGCGATCAGCGATCCCTGCGCAGCCATGTAGAAGCCGAGCGGGAAGCCAAGAATGTTGATGGTGTTGAGTTGATCCACGAAGAAATGAATGCCAAAACTGAAGAAAGCCCATAGGATCATCATGATCCACATGAGCGCACTGGTTCTCGACCAGTGCCTCTCGGCATTTACTTGTTGCATCGTTCGTCCTCCCTAAGCAACGACTTGCGGAAAAGCTGGCGACGATTATTGAGTTATCGTTATGCTTCGTCGACAACCGGCGCGGGCGTCGGCAGCCTTCCCCCGGTCGCGGATGCTAGAGCGAACTGGCGCTTTCGCAAGTTTGACTTTCGGATTAGTCGCGTGGCAACCGTCGAAGTTATGCACAATTGTCACTGTCTGCCGGTGGCTCAGGGAACATTGTTCCTTTCTATTGCGCCCGATTGAGACGGGCGTTGCGCGGCAGGCACGCCTCATCGCCCACAACACGAGTCACAAGGGGCGCCGCATGTTGCTGAGTTGCGGTCCGAGCCTGGGCTGCGTCTCCTGACCGGGAGCGGGCAGCGGCGTCATTTATAGATCGTCTGGATAAGCACGGACGCGCCGCGCATGTGGTATCTTCGTCTCCTTGGTCGATGTCGAGAAGTCCACGGCCCCTCCCGCCGCTCACCGGCGGGCCGGTCCGGCTTCTCGCTCATCACGCCATCCTGCCAAAGATCGCCGCGGCGCATTTGCCGAGCCCTCAGGGTCAATGGAGCGAGCGACGCAGGGGAGAGGAACGCCAATGACGCTGCCGAATACCACTTCTGCGCGGCCGAAGTCCGTTCTCGTCGTCGACGACGAACCGAACATCATGCTGTCGCTTCAGTACTTGATGAAGCAGGCAGGCTTCGACGTCCGCTTGGCGCGCGATGGTGAGGAAGCGCTTGCCGCGGTGGCCGCCGACCCGCCCGATCTGGTGCTGCTCGACATCAACATCCCGAAGCGCAACGGCTATGAGGTCTGTCAGGCGATCCGCGCCGACGAACGCTTCCGCAGTGTCCGCATCCTCATGCTGACCGCCAAGGGACGCGAAGTCGAGATCGAGAAAGGGCTTGCGCTCGGCGCCGACGGCTACGAGACGAAACCTTTTTCCACGCGCGCGCTTGCTGCCCGCGTCAAGGACCTGCTCGCGACGGAGCGTTGCTGATGCCGCATCGCGCAGGCCGCGGAATCGGGCTGACGATGGCGCCGCCGCGACGGCCGGAGCGCACGCTCGCCGTCGCGCTGATCGCCATCGTCGCCTTCAATCAGCCGCTGCTCAGGCTGTTCGATCAGGGCGCCCAGTCGACCATCGCTGGCCTTCCCGTCATCTATGTGTATCTGTTTTCGACATGGGCGCTGGTCATCGCGTTGCTGGCGGCGGCAATCGAGGCGAAGCCGCGCGCACCCGTCAACGGCGACGCGGCGGAGGTCACGACCTTCGTCGACGGTTCCGCAGACGGCCCCGCGACCATCCCGGGACGCCCGCCGCGCGACGACACATCCCGCGGCGATCCGGCCGAGAGGTGACGCCATGCTCTCCGGCTGGACGATCCTGGCGGTGTCCCTGGCGTACCTGCTGACGCTGTTCGCCATCGCCTACTACGGCGACCGCTGGGCGCGGGACGGCAGTGGCACGCACCTCGTCTCGAACCCTTACGTCTTCTCGCTCTCGATCGCGGTCTATTGCACGAGTTGGACCTATTACGGCAGCGTCGGCCGCGCCGCGACATCAGGTTTCGGATTCCTGCCGATCTATCTCGGTCCCACCATCGCGTTCACGCTCGGCTGGTTCGTGCTGCGCAAGATTCTGCGCATCAGCAAAGCCCAGCGCATCACGTCCATCGCCGATTTCATTTCGTCGCGCTTCGGCAAGAGCCAGGCGATCGGCAGCCTCGTCACGGTGATCGCCGTCGTCGGCATCGTGCCTTACATCGCGCTGCAGTTGAAAGCCGTGACGATGAGCTTCGGCGTCGTGATCCAGCACGACCATGGTACGCTTGCCGGCGCGCTCAACGCCGACAGCATGGCCTTCATCGTCACCGTCGTGCTGATCGTCTTCACGGTGCTGTTCGGTACACGCCACATCGAGGCGACGGAGCATCACGCCGGCCTCGTCGTCGCCATCGCCGCCGAGTCGTTGGTCAAGCTGATCGCGTTTCTCGCCGTCGGGCTGTTCGTCACCTACGGCCTCTACAGCGGCTTCGGCGACATCTTCGCCAGAGCGGCTGCCGACCCGGAAATCGCCAAGCTGATCTCGATGGCGCCATCGGCCGGTAACTGGGTGACGCTGACACTGTTGTCGATGACCGCCGTCGTCTGCCTGCCGCGCCAGTTTCACGTCACCTTTGTCGAGAACACCAACGAGACGCACCTGCATCGCGCACTGTGGCTGTTCCCTCTCTATCTGCTGATCATCAACATCTTCGTGCTGCCGATCGCGCTCGGCGGCCTGATGTGGCTGCCGAAGGGCAGCGTCGATCCCGACACGTTCGTGCTGGCGCTGCCGCTCGCGGAGAACCATGCGGCTTTGACGCTGCTGGTCTTGATCGGCGGTCTTTCGGCGGCCGCCGCCATGGTCATCGTCGAAACCATCGCGCTGTCGACGATGGTCTGCAACGACCTCGTCATGCCGGCGCTGCTCAAGTTCGGTCCCAACCGGCTCGCCGGCAGCCGCGACCTCACGAAGACACTGATCAACATCCGCCGCATCGCCATCGTCGCCATTCTGCTGCTCGGCTACGGCTATCTCGCCGCCGTCGGCAACACCTATCACCTCGTCACCATCGGCCTCGTGTCCTTCTGTGCCGCGGCGCAACTGGCGCCCGCCATTCTGTTCGCGATCTATTGGCGCGGCGGCACGCGACGCGCGGCGCTCGCCGGCCTGACGCTCGGCTTCGCGGTCTGGCTCTACACGCTGTTCCTGCCGTCATTTGCGCGCTCCGGCATGCTGCCGGAGAGTTTCATCACCGACGGCCTGTTCGGCATCGCGCTGTTGAAACCCTACGCGCTGTTCGGCCTCGAGGGTCTCGACAACATCTCGCATTCCCTGTTCTGGAGCCTGCTGTTCAACATCGGCGCCTTTGTTGCCGTAGCGATGACCGACCGGCAGACGCGGATCGAACGCATCCAGGCGACGCTGTTCGTCGAACCCTTCAGCGAGCAGACCGCGACCCAGGGAAGCGATTTCGTGTTGTCGCAGGACGATGGCCGCGCCAGCGCGCAGGCGCTGCGTGACCTCGCGGCCCGCTACGTCGGTTCGGACCGCGCCAACGAGGCCTTCGCCGCCTATGCGCGCCGGCAGGGCCAGGACCCGACGCAGCCTCTCGAGTGGGACAGCGGCCTGATGCGGCTGACCGAGCGGCTCGTGGCCGGCAGCATCGGTGCGGCGTCGGCGCGCGTCGCGGTGGCGTCCGCCGTGCAGGGTGAGCGCGTTCCGATCGAGCAGATCATGCAGATCCTGGACGAAACCCAGCATGTGCTCGAATACTCGCGCCAACTCGAAGAAAAGTCGCGCGCGCTGGAGATCGCCAGCCGCGAGTTGAAGAGCGCCAACGATCAATTGCGTGAGGCCGACCGGCTAAAGGACGAATTCATGTCGACGGTCAGCCACGAGTTGCGCACACCGCTGACGTCGATCCGCTCGTTCTCCGAAATCCTGCAGGACGATCCCGACATGCCGGCCGAGCAGCGCGGCGCTTTCCTCGGTATCATCGTTTCGGAAAGCGAGCGGCTGACGCGGCTCATCAATCAGGTGCTCGACCTTGCCAAGATCGAGGCCGGACGCATGCAGTGGCATATGCGCGATCTCGCCATCGAGCCGGTGGTTCGCGACGCCGCCGCATCGCTGGCGCCGATCTTCGAGCGCGACGGCGTCGATCTGCGGATCGACGCCGAACCGGACCTGCCACCAGTTCGAGCCGATGGCGACCGGCTCATCCAGGTCATCATCAATCTGGTTTCCAACGCCGAGAAGTTCTGCCCGAAGCCCGGCGGGCGTGTGATCATCGACGTGCGCCGCGACGGCGACATGGCGCGGGTGCGCGTGATCGACAACGGCCCTGGCATTCCGGTCGCCGAACGCGAAGCGATCTTCGACAAATTCTATCAGGTGCGCGCCAACAACCAGCTCGACGCCAATCCGCTCGGCATGGCCGGCACCGGCCTTGGCCTCGCCATATCGGAACGGATCGTGGTGCAGTTCGGCGGCCGTATCTGGGTCGAGGCGACGAGTTCCGCCGGTTCGACCTTCACCTTCACGGTACCCTTCGCCAATTCGTCGAAAGCCATCGCGGCGGAATCTGCCGTGGCGGCGCCGCTGCAGAACGACGCCCCGACACTCATCACGACGGCTGGCTGATACCTGATTGGCGCCCTTTGCCGGAGGCTCAGCCGGCCGGCGTTTTCGTGCTCCCGGAGATGCGCTCGATGAGGCTCGACCTGCGGCGCTGCAATTCGCCGTTCGCTGGTGTCGCGGCTGGTGGCGGTGCCCCGTTGGCGCCACCTGACGCCGAGGGGGTCGCCGGCGCTTCATTGCCGCCACCGGCGAGCGCCTTCAGGTAAGCACTGACCCGCGCGCGGTCCTCCGGCGAGGCGGACGCCGCTTCGACATCGACGGCGCGCGGCGCTGCGATGCGTTCCGCCAGGGTCTGCCGCCGCGGAGCGGGCTGCTGCATCGGCACGGCGACGGGGCGCTGGCGCGGTTCGGCCGAAACCGGCTGCGTGCCGGCGCCGAGGCGGCGCAGTTCCTCGCGGTAGTAAGCCGCCTGTCGCGCCAGGCGATCGTTGGCGGCTGCGATTTCAGCGCGCAGCGATTGGATCGTCACCGTTTGCGACTGCACAGACTGCTCGAGCGCGCCGATCTTCGATTGCAACGCCGTGCGGCTCTCGCCCGCTGCGGCCTCGCCCACCGTTGCGACGGCATTCTTCTCGTAGGCGACCAGCGCCGACTTGAGGCGCGCCACCTCCCTGTCGAGATCGCGATTGCGCGATTTCAGCGTCTCGATCTCGCGTTGCATCGCCTGCTGCCCCGAGAGTTCGGTGGCGGTCGACGCGCGCACGTTGCGGAGTGCGATCTCGGCCTCGGCGAGGCTGGCGCGGAGCCGCTCGATCTCGCCGTCCTGCCGCGCGACCACCGCCGCATCCTCCTTCGGCACACCGAAGGCCGCCCCATCGCGGTCGCGACCGGCGGCCACCTGCAACCGCGCGATGGTGTCGGCCTGTTCACGGCTGCGCGCGCGCAACGCCTCCAGTTCGGAGCGGAGCGCCACTTCGGCATCGAATCGCGGATCGGCAAGACCGTCGCGGTTGCGCGCCTGGCGCGCCGTCAGCGTCGCGTTCAGACGGTGCAACTCGTCCTTCTGCTGAATGTTTATCTGGCGCACTTCCTCCAGCGCTTCGGCGGTCGTCGTCGCGGCCTTCGTCAGGCGCTCGATTTCGCTGTCACGCTCGACCAGCAGTTTGCGCGCCTCGGCCAGACGCTGCTCGACCTTCGGCAGCCGTTCCGTGATCGTCTGCTCCAGTACGCGCCGCGCGTTCTCGTGCTCCTCGAGCGAGATGCGCAGGCCGGCCAGGTCGCTTTCCAGCTGATTGATGACGCCGTCGCGACGATTGAGCTCGATGCGCTGGCGGGCGCTCTGCGTGCCGGCTTCCTCGACTTTGGTCTCGAGCTGATGGATGCGGATGGCGTATTCCGCGCGCAGCCGGTCCTTGTCGGCGCGTATTTCGGCTTCCGTCATCGGCAGCGTTGCCTTCAAGGCGCCGATGGCGAGGCGCTCGGCGCGGCGGCGATAGAACGGCAACGTGAGCAGCACGATAAAGCCGGCCGTGAGGAAGCCCAGCGCCACCAGCATACCCGACTGGATCGTGATCACAGGGCGTTCCCCAAGTTTCTCGAGCCCAGGTTCGTGGGGCCGAAGTTCGTCGGGCCGAAGTTCGTCGGGCCCAACCTCGTCGAGCCCAAATCCGAGCAGCACCAATCCGAGCAGCACCAATCCGAGCGGCCCGCGTCCGATGATCTCATGTCCGCGGGCCTCGTCCGTGACCGCCGGCCGACGGGCGCCCACTCAGGTTGCCCGCCGAACTCGAAACTCGCCGATCGTGGCGTTTCCCGGCCGACCTCAGAACGGGTTCCACGTCGGCTTGCGGGTATACTTCAAATAGCCGACGTTGGCACCTAGCCGAAGCCCCACTCCGGCGCGAATCGGGGCCATCGTGACATCTTCGTGCTTCTGGAACTGCACCGACACGCCGCCGACCAGATACGCCGAGCCCTCGACGCCGCCGAAGCGGTTGTAGACGTCTTGCGGATCGCGAAGGTTGTAGACGAGCACCATGGTCTTGGCCCCGGCGCCGCCGAAATCATAGCCGATCGAAGG
>JBKBNR010000152.1:4807-7305 GCA_046295315.1 Hyphomicrobiaceae bacterium | reverse complement strand
GCCGCAAGCGCTCACCCATACCCGAGGCGCCGCCCGAGCACCAACCCGAGGCCCCGCCCGAGGACCAGACCATGTACCGCTACGACGCTTTCGACCGAGACTTCGTCGCCTCCCGCGCCCGCCAGTTCCGCGATCAGGTAGAGCGGCGGATGAAGGGTGAACTTAGCGAGGATCAGTTCCGGCCGCTCCGGCTGCAGAACGGCCTCTATCTGCAACTGCATGGCTACATGCTGCGTGTCGCTATTCCCTACGGCGTGCTGTCGTCGGCGCAGCTTCGCGCGCTGGCCGGCATCGCGCGCCGCTACGATCGCGGCTACGGGCATTTCACCACGCGACAGAACATCCAGTTCAACTGGATCCGCCTCGACGAAGCGCCCGACATCATCGACAGGCTGGCCGAAGTCGAGATGCACGCCATCCAGACCAGCGGCAACTGCATCCGCAACGTCACGGCCGATCCGCTCGCCGGCGTCGCACCCGACGAGATCGAGGACCCGCGGGTGTGGGCCGAGGTGCTGCGCCAATGGTCGAGCGCACATCCCGAGTTTCTTTTCCTGCCGCGCAAGTTCAAGGTCGCCATCACCGGAGCGCTGGAAGATCGCGCGGCAATTCTATTTCACGACATCGGCATCCGCATCGTGCGCGGCAACGGCGGACGCACCGGCTTTGCGATCTATGTCGGCGGCGGACAAGGACGCACGCCCTATGTGGCGCAACTCCTGTGCCCCTTCCTCGAGCGCCATCGGTTGCTCTCGTATCTCGAGGCTGTGATGCGCGTCTACAATCTGCACGGCCGCCGCGACAACCTCTACAAGGCGCGCATCAAAATCCTCGTCAACGCCCTCGGCATCGACGCTTTCAAGCGTCAGGTGGAGGCCGAGTGGGCGGGCATCGACGCCGCGGATAACGATCTGCCCGATGCCGAACTGGCGCGCATCGCAGCACACTTCGCAACACCGGATCTACCTCCGGCTTCAGCGCGCAGCAAACCGGTCGCAAAACGCCGGACAAGCGATGCGGCATTCGACCACTTCTATCGCAACAACACGGCCGCGCATCGTGCGGCCGGCTACCGCATCGTCACCATCGCGCTGAAGGCGCCGGGCGCGGTTCCGGGTGACGCAAGCGCCGACGACATGGATGCGATCGCCGACATCGCCGAACGCTTCAGCCGTGGCGAAGCCCGCATCACATATACGCAGAACGTCGTGCTGCCGCATGTCGCCGCCGACGATCTGCCCGCCGTCTACGACGCGTTGCGCGACGCCGGCCTAGCCAGCGCCAATGCTGGTCTGATCACCGACATCATCGCCTGCCCCGGTCTCGACTACTGCAATCTCGCCAACGCCCGCGCGATCCCCATTGCCCAGGACATCGCGCGCCGCTTCGCCGATCAGGCGCGCACCGAGGAGATCGGCCCGCTGCGCCTCAACATCTCAGGATGCATCAACGCCTGTGGCCATCATCACGCCGGCCACATCGGCATCCTCGGCGTCGACAAGAAGGGAACCGAGCACTATCAGATCACGCTCGGGGGCTCTCCCGGCGACGATGCGGACGTCGGTTCGATCGTCGGACCGAGCTTCTCGGCCGATGATCTGCCGGCCGCCATCGAAACAGTCGTTGCGACGTATCTGGCGGCACGCCGCGATGCGCACGAGGACTTTCTCTCGCTCTTCCGCCGCGTCGGCATCGAACCATTCCGCCGCGCGCTCTACGGCTCCCGCAGCGGGGCGCCGAGAACGCCCACTGTAGAACTCGAACTGACGACCGGAGCTTGAGCATGGCCCTCATATTTCATCGCCGTCTCGTCGGCCTCGGCGACCGCTGGTTGCCACTCGACAGCAATCGGGAACGCCGTCCGGTCGCTCTCGCAACGTGGCTGTCGCTCGCGGAAGCGGGAGAAGGCGCGGAGCGGCGTACCGGAGTCGTGCTGGTTGCCGACGATCTCGCGACTTTGGACGTCGAGCGCATCGTTGGCGCACCGCTGATCGTGCTGATGCTGGCGAAATTCACCGACGGTCGCGCGTACTCCATCGCGCGGCTGCTGCGTGATCGCTTCGGCTTCAGCGGCGAGTTGAGAGCCGCAGGCGACGTCCTGCTCGATCAGATTCCATTGCTGCTCGGTTGCGGCTTCGACAGCTTCGAGGTCGAGCACCCGCCGACGGCCGCAGCGCTCAGTCGCGGTCATCTGCCGCGGCTCGCGACCGCATATCAGCGATCAACGCGCCTCGCTGTTCCAACGCGGCCGACACTCAACCGACACCCATGAGACTGCGATGGCCGCACACGTCATGACGCCACCCTCGTATCGACTGAACGGCTATGAGCCTGACGCGCCGGGACCCGATGCGATGGTGGCGAACCTCGATGCCGCGCTCGCCGCCGAGCCCGATCTCGCCCGGCGCATCGGGATCGTGCGGGCAGGGATCGCCGGCCCCATCGCTTTCTCGACCTCGCTCGGCCTCGAGGACCAGGCGATGCTTCACGCCATTGCG
>JBKBNR010000152.1:0-4797 GCA_046295315.1 Hyphomicrobiaceae bacterium | reverse complement strand
CAAAGCGGCGTCGTGGTCGACGTGTTCATGCTCGATACCGGCCGGCACTTCGAGGAAACGTACGACGTGCTCTGCGCGAGCGAAGCGCGCTACGGATTGAAAATTCGTGTTGTCGCCCCTGATACCGCGGACCTCGAAGCGCTGCTGTCCCGCGATGGCGTAAACGGATTTCGCACCTCCATCGAGGCGCGCAAAGCGTGCTGCGACGCGCGCAAGGTTCGTCCACTCAAGCGCGCCCTCGCTGGCGCGGAGGGATGGCTGACCGGCCTCAGACGCGGCCAGTCGAATGGCCGCAGCGACATCCCATTCGCACTGCGCGACACCGAGGCTGGAACGATCAAGATCTCGCCGCTCGCAGACTGGCCGCTCGACCGGCTCGAAGACTATGTCACATCGAACGACATCCCGGTGAACGCGCTGCATGCCCGCGGCTATCCGTCGATCGGCTGCAAACCGTGCACGCGAGCCGTGCGACCAGGCGAAGACAACCGCGCCGGCCGCTGGTGGTGGGAGAACGAGGACGGCAAGGAATGCGGTCTGCATGCGCCGCGGCGATGACGGGGGAGTGACCGCAAAACGCTGACGTGTGTCGATGGTCGCGAGGTCCTGAAGCGTCACGCAAAGTCGTCGACGCCGTACGCGGCGCGCGACGCGCGCACGCGGCAAGCACCGCGCTGCAAACACATCGTCGGTCTCAGCCGGCGCCGAGACAGGGTCAGCCATCTCGTTTCGCGCGTTGCGCGGCATTCACGCTGTCGCGTTCAGAACCTCGAACCATGCGGAAGGACTTTAGCTCATGAGCGGCTCCGACGACTTTCTGCTTTATGTCGCCGTCGGCTTCGCCGCGCAGATCGTCGACGGTGCCATCGGCATGGCCTATGGCATCGCATCGACGTCGCTGCTGCTCAGCTTCGGCATTCCTCCGGCAACAGCAAGCGCCTGTGTTCATGCGGCCGAGACCTTCACCACCGGCGCTTCAGGGATAGCGCACTGGCGTCTCGGCAACGTGGATCGCCGGCTGCTTCTCCGGCTGGCCTTGCCCGGCATGATGGGCGGCGCCATCGGCGCCTACGCGCTGACGAACGTGCCGGGTGACACGATCAAGCCCTTCATCGCTGCCTATCTGCTCCTGCTCGGCCTCTACATCGTCTGCAAAGCCTGCCTGCTCGAGATCTCGCGACAGCCGGTCGAACCGAAGCATGTGGCGCCACTTGGGCTGACCGGCGGGTTCCTCGACGCCATCGGCGGCGGTGGCTGGGGTCCGATCGTCACCTCGTCGCTGCTCGGTCAAGGCACGACGGCGCGCTACGCGATCGGGTCCGTCAATCTCGCCGAATTTTTCGTCACGCTCACCATCACATCCACCTTCATTCTGACCATAGGGCTCGACCTCTGGCCGATCATCGCCGGACTGGTTGTCGGCGGCGTGATAGCCGCGCCCTTCGCCGCCCTGGCCACCAAGCATCTGCCCGACCGCGTCTTGATGGTCCTCGTCGGCGCCGTCGTCTCGCTGCTCGGTTTCAGATCGCTGATGATTGCGATGGTTTGACACGAAAACGGCGAGGACGAGGACCGCACTGGAGCCGTTGGGCGAACCAGATTGCCGGGTGGCGCGTTCGTATCAGGGTGTAATCAAGCCGGTGCCTCACGCCGATGCGGCCGGCGGTCGGCGGTCGGCGGTCGGCCAGTATCGGAGAGCAAAGTGCGACCACACCCCATCCCGCTCGTTGCTGCCGCGCTGCTCAGTGCTGTTGCGATGTTGCCAGACGAGGCGGCTGGCGACGCGCGTGAGACGGCTGTTGGCGGCCGACTGCCCATCTGGAAGCCGCAAGCGGACAGCGCGCGCCCGCCGTTCCCCGCTCCCGGCGGCAAGATCGGCTGGCCCGAAAACCCGCGGCCCGGTCTCGGCATCGGCAGCCGACCGCCCGCGGCGCGTCCGGAAATGCCGAGCGTCTGCGTCGGCGGCCGGATCGTCGGCAACGTCTGCCTGTGCGCCGGCGGTAGCGCGGTGCCTGCCCTCGGCCAGCGCGTCGTGCGGTGTTCCACCCCGCCGCGCCAGCGTTAACCCATCTTCCCTATCTGCCGCTTCCCCCATCTGCCGCCACGGCGCCAATGTTTTGGATTGTGATAGAGGTGGGGCGCCGGTGTGCAGCCATCGGACACGTCGGCGCAGCCCCCGATCCGTGCTATCGGATGCACCGTAATCTGACCGGGGTGCGTGGGTTCGCTGGCGGGTTCCGACGACGCCACAGACTTGGATGGACGCCAAATGCTGAACAAGCGCGTGCGAGAGCCCCGCGAGCCGGCGGACGCCGAGGAGGCGCGCGATGTGGGCGAGGCTACGCTGCTGCAGGCACAGCCGAGGATCGCGACAACTGCGGAGCGCTCAGGGCCCGCGGGTGAAGGCACGATAAGGCACGCGCCGGGGCGCGGATGGCGGGCGATGATTTTCACCGCCAAAGCCGTCGTTCCCCTGCTGGCGCTGGCGGCGGGTTTCGCCGGCTTCAGCTATCTCAAGGCGACCAAGCCCGAGGCGCCGAAGCAACCGCGCGCCGAGCGCGTCTTTGCCGTCACGGCGATTCCCGCCATCCGCACCACCGAGCAGCCGCTGATCAAGCTCTACGGCACGATCGTGGCCGGCCGGCAGGTCGACATCCGCACGCTGGTCGCGGGACGGGTCGTCGCCACCAGCGACGAACTGCGCGAGGGCGGCCGCGTGGCGACTGGTGCGACACTGCTTTCCATCGACGCTTTCGATTACCGCTCGGCGCTGACGGAAACGAAGGCGCAGCTCGAAGAAACAAACGCCCGCATCCGCGAGCAGGAAGCCGCCAACTTCCAAGCCAAGACATCGCTGAAGCATGCCCGGGCCCAATTCGAACTGGCCAAGGCCGATGTCGAGCGCGCCGAAAGCCTGCAGAGCCGCGGTAACGCGTCGGAGAAGGCAACCGACGATCGCCGCCAGATCATGCTGCAGCGCCAGCAGGCTGCCGATGTCTTGGCCAATGAGATCGGCATCTGGGACGCCCGGATCGCGCAGAGCCGCGCCACCGCCCAGCGCCTCGCCGTCGCCATGGAACGCGCCGAGCGCCGCCTCGCCGAAACCGAGTTGCAGGCCCCTTTCGACGCTTATGTCACCGAGGTCGGCGCGCAGGTCGGACGCATGCTCTCGGTCAATGACAAGGTCGCAACACTGATCGATGCGAAATGGATCGAGGCGCAATTCACGCTCACCGACAGCCAGTTCGGGCGCATGGTGACGAAGCTCGGCAAGCTCGAAGGCAGCCCGGTCACGGTGCGCTGGATGCTCGGCCGCGCAGTCTTCGAATACTCGGCATCCATCACGCGCGTCGGCGCCCGTGTCTCGTCCGCGACCGGCGGCGTCGACGTGTTCGCCCGTATCGGTGATCCCTTGACCCCGGTGGCGCTGAGACCAGGGGCGTTCGTCGAAGTCCTGGTGCCCGACGTCAGCTTCGAGAACGTCGTGCGCATGCCGTCGTCGGCACTCTATGACCGCGATACCGTCTATGTCATCGCCGATGGCCGGCTGGCGCCGCGACAGGTCACGGTCGTCGGAACTTCAGGTAGCGATCTGCTGGTTCAGGGCGACCTCCAGGACAGCGACCGCATCGTCACGACCCGGCTTTCGACGCCGGGCAAAGGTCTCGCAGTCAAGGAAAGCATTGCGCCATGAGCGACGCCGGGCGAAGCGGCAGTTCCGGTCCGATCCCGTCCGGCCGCCGCTCCAACCTGATCACGCTGTTCGCCAGCCATCCGACGGCGCCCAACCTGTTGATGATCACCCTGCTCCTGTTCGGCTTCGTCGCGCTGGCGAAGCTCAACCGGCAGTTCTTTCCGACCATCGACGTGCCGGCGATCACCGTCAGCGTCGCTTGGCCGGGCGCCAGCGCCGAGGACGTCGAGAGCAACATCCTCGACGTCCTGGAACCGGAACTGCGCTTCCTCGACGACATCTACGAGGTGACGTCGATCGCGCGTGAAGGCGGCGCGACGATTTCGATCGAGTTCAACTCCGGCGCCGACCTGCAGAAGGCGCAAAGCGACATCGAGCAGGCCGTCGGCCGCGTGACGACGCTGCCCGAAACGACCGAACGCCCCATCGTCTCGCGCGTCACGCTGTTCGACAACGTCGCCAAGATCGCCATCTCGGGGCCGTTCACCGAGCAGGTCATGAAGACCTACGCCAAGCAACTGCGCGACGGCCTGCTCGCCGCCGGTATCGACCGCATCACGCTCAGCGGCGCCCGCGACGAGGAGATCTGGATTTCGATCCGTGATGCCGAGTTGCGCCGTCTCGGCCTGTCACTCGATACCGTGTCGCGCATCGTGCGCGAGAATACGCAGGACGTGCCGGCCGGCAAGCTCGAAGGCGATGTCGAGGTGCAACTTCGCGCCAAGGCCGAGCGCAAGACACCGGAAGCCATCGGCGAGATCGAGATCAAGTCGGCGGCGACCGGCGAGCGGGTGCTGTTGCGCGACATCGCAACCATCGACACGCGCTTCGAGCGCGACGGCAAGATCGGCGTCTTCAAGGGCGAGCCTGGCATCGAGCTGCAGGTGCAGCGCGCCATCACCGCCGACACGCTGGTCACCATGCGGCTGATGAACGCCTACATCGAGAAGATCCGCCCGACGCTGCCGCCGACCTGGACTGTGGGGCGGCGTATTAAGTCGCACCAGTCCTGGTTCACGCGGGTGGGGTTGGTCTGACACGACTGGGTGATCTCGAACCCGGAGGTGTTGCAGCGCTCCAGCAGAAGCGTGGCCTGTTCATAG
>JBKBNR010000151.1:0-7309 GCA_046295315.1 Hyphomicrobiaceae bacterium | reverse complement strand
GGCTTCGTAGTCGGCGTTGGGGCATGGCCATGGCAGATCGACAATCGTCAGCGGCAGACCTGTGGCGGCGGCTTGCGCTTCGAGCAACCGCCGCCTGACGCCATGCATGGCGACGCGATCGAACTCGGCGTTGAGCGTGGTGAAAAGACCTGACGGAGCGCGGCCCTGACTGCGCAACTCGTGCAGTGCCCAGGCGCAATCCTTGCCGCTGCTCCAGCTCAGCCAGATCGACATGCGTCGTGTCTCCGTCGATGTGGCGGTATTGCTCCGCCGATAGTGACGTTCTATGCGATAGGTCGCCTTAGATCAGCGGGAAAGTCATGCATGGCGTTCGACGGACGATTTGCAGGTGCGCGCATCGTGGTGCTGACGGGGGCGGGGCTTTCCGCTGAGAGCGGGCTTGCGACGTTCCGCGACGCTGGTGGGGTGTGGGCCAGGTATGATTACCGCAAGGTGGCGACACCGGAAGGATTTGCGGCCAATCCGCATCTGGTGCACGAGTTCTACAATCTGCGCCGCCGCGATGTGCAGAACGTGCAGCCGAACGCCGCGCATCACGCGCTGGCGCGGCTTGAGCGCGAACACGCACGCGGCAATATCGAAAGAGGTGGCAACGGCGGCGAGGTGCTGATCGTGACGCAGAACGTCGACCATCTGCATGAGGCGGCAGGCGCAAGAAATCTCATCCACATGCACGGCGAATTGCTGCGCGCGATGTGCGCCACCTGCGATGCGCGCCAGCCCTGGCGCGACGACCTGTCGCCCCGCACGCCATGCCCCGCTTGTGGGGCGACAGGCGGGATGCGCCCGGACGTGGTCTGGTTCGGTGAGATGCCTTACCAGATGGATCGCATCGCGGCGGCGCTGGAAGCGGCCGATCTGTTCATCTCGATCGGCACCAGCGGCACCGTCTATCCGGCGGCGGGGTTCGTCGAGATCGCCCGCGACGCCGGCGCGCACACGGTTGAACTCAATCTCGAGCCGTCCGATGGCGCGAGCCGCTTCGACGAGTGCATCCACGGACCCGCGACGGAGATCGTGCCGCGCTATGTGGCGCGACTCCTCGGCGGTTGATACGGGTCGTTACTACCGGTCGTTACTTCGGCCGCTTCAGCACCGCGACGACCTCGACGTGATCCGTGAACACGAACTGGTCGATCGGCGTCACGGCTCCAAGTTGATAACCGCCGTCGATCAGGATGCGGCAATCGCGGGCCAGCGTCGCCGGGTTGCACGACACCGCGACGACCAGCGGCACTTTCGATTTCGCGATCATCTCGCATTGCGCCCTGGCGCCGGCGCGGGGTGGATCGATGATCGCCGCGTCGAAGCCTTCGAGTTCCTTGCGCGACAGCGGTTCGCGGAACAGATCACGCTTGAGGATGTCGACCGGCTTCAACCCCTGCGCGTTGCGCCGCGCGTGATCGAGTGCGCCGAGCGCCGTCGCATCGCCATCTACGCTGAGAACGCGGGCCCGTTGGGCGAGCGGGAACGTGAATGCACCAACGCCCGCGAACAGGTCCACGACGCGTTGCACTTTCTTCGGCAACGCCGCGACGACCAGCGCTGCCATGGTCTGCTCCGCCGCTTGCGAGGCCTGCAGGAACACGTTGCCGGGCGGCACGACGTGCGCGGGCCCGCAGGGTACTTCGGGCGCGGCGCGCTGATAGACGGGATCGCCCGCGACCGTGAGGCGGATCAAGCCCGCCACAGCGCTCGCCGCCGACGCCAGCGTCTCGACCAGTGCCGCCGAGAGATCGGCCCTGGCGACAGCGTCGTCCACGGCGACGGCAAAGCCATTGTCGGCTTCGAGCAGCGACAGGCGTGCTTCGTCCTCGAAACGCGGCAGCGTGGCGATGAGCGTGCGCAAGGCCGGCAGCCGTGCGGCAAGCGTCGGCGTCATCACCGGACATTCCTCGAGATCGACGAGTTTGGTTCCGCGCGCCTCGTGGTAACCGAGCACGACGCCGTGCCGCGTCCACCGCGCCGCGAGCGCGGCCCTGCGGCGCGTCGAAACGCCGACGGAAACGAGCGGCGAAACGTCAGCGGCGATGCCGCGCTGAGCGAATGCATCGACGACGATCTGGCGCTTCCAGGCGGCATACGGTTCACGGGCGAGATGCTGCATCGTGCAGCCGCCGCAGTGGGTGAAATGGCGGCAGATCGGTGCGATGCGATCGGGGCTCGCGTGCTCGATGCCGACGAGCCGGCCGCGATCGCCGTCGATTGCGACGCGCACCGTCTCACCCGGCAGCGCGAACGGAACGAACACCGCGCCCCCGGCCGTCTCGGCGACGCCATCGCCGTGACTGCCCAATCGAGATATCGTGAGCGTGTCGGCGTCGCCCGCGGATCGGTCGGCCGCGCCGCGCGGTCCGGTCTTGGCTGTCATGGCAAAGTGGCTCCGATCAGGTGCTCGATGTTGCCGTCCTTGCCGGGCAACGGTGAAACCATGTCGCCCACGACGCGCCAGCCCTGCGCCCTCAGCCATGCGGCGATGCGTGAGACGGCGGCAGCGCGCGCCGCTTCGTCCTTGACCACGCCGCGCTTGGCAAGCGCCTCGCGTCCGGCCTCGAACTGCGGTTTGACGAGCGCCACCAGCCAGGCGCCCGGCACGGCGAACGCCAGCGGCTTGGGCAACGCCTGCGTCAGCGAGATGAAGCTGACGTCGGCGACGATGGCGTCGATGGGCTCCGGTATCAGGATCGGCGTCAGATCGCGGGCGTCGGTCTGCTCGAGCGATACGATGCGCGTGTCGGCCCTCAGGCGAGCATGCAGTTGATCGCGTCCGACCTCGACGCCGTAGACGCGCGCCGCGCCCCGTTCCAGCAGCACTTGCGTGAAGCCGCCGGTCGACGCGCCGATGTCGAGGGCGATGCGGCCGCTCGCCGCAAAACCGAAATGATCGAGCGCCGCTGCCAGCTTGGCGCCGCTGCGGGCGACGTAGGCGTTGGCCGTCTCGTCGACCGTGATGGCCACGGTGTCGTCGATCATCTGGCCGGCTTTCCGGGCGATGTCGTCACCGATCCGCACGGCGCCGCGCGCGACCAAATCGGCGGCTCGAGCCCGAGATTGCACGAGGCCGCGCGAAACCAGGATCTGATCGAGTCGGAAACGGGCCACGTGCCTCCTATCGGCAGCGCCGTGTCGGTACAACGCCCAAACCGGCGCCGCACTGCGCCACCACTCGGCGCCCGATCTCGTTGATACTCGGCATCAAGGATAGCACCGGAGGGAACCCATGGTTGCGCGTACCGCCCTAGTGGCCTGTCTCGCCCAAACCGCTGTGCCGGCAGCAACCACTGACGATTTAGGCGGGACATGAACGCCACCAGCAAGGCTAATGGCTGAGTGTGGCGTTCAGCGCGCCTTAATTGACGACGACCGTGCCGCACCCGCAGGTCGATCGAGGTGCGACGCCACACTGGCCCTCGGCCCGCCACATTGGCCACCGGCCCCGCGCATTCTACTCGTGCACCAGCTTTCACTCATACGCCTGCGCCGCAAGGTGCCAGGGTTTACTTCATCTCACCGCAGAATGGCGAGGAGATTACCGGCCCGGTCGGGTCGAGGTCGGCTTGTCCGGCATGGGTGTCACGCCAGCCGGCGTGAAAAAGCAGAATACCGGCCACCATCACCCGATCATCGACACGACCGTCACCGACTTTTCAGGTGCGTTACCCGCCGACGACAACCACAGGTACTTCGGCGGCGGCCAGACAGCAACAAAGGTGACGTTGCCGCCGGGCAAGCCCACGCCGCAATTGCTGCTCGGCGACCACAACCACATTCCGCACGTCCCGCCAGTCATGAGCGAGGTGATAACCATCACCGTCAAATGATCGGGCGCGCTTTGATCTGCCTGGCGGGACCGGAAATCCAAGTCCGCTTCATTTCGTTCGCTGGAACATATGCTTAGTGGCCGGCCGGGTGAGAATTCCTTGGCGCCGGGCCGGCCGCCATAGATTTGACGCTGTATGACGATCATGTATCACTTTAGTGACGGCGCGCCTGCTCGCCGGGCCGCCCTCGCGTGACGATGCCGAGGCGACCCGTCCGCTGCTCCCTCGCCGCGCAAACTTCCGGTCTTTGCCGAGGCATCCCGCGAATTCCATGACCATCGAGTCCACCGGCCAGCAGACGGCATCCGATTTCCCTCGCATCCTTCCGGCACGGTTTCGAGGCGTTTGGACGCTTCGCCGGTCGTGGCAGGTCGCCGCCGCGGCAGCGTTGATCATGCTCGCCTATTTCGTGCGAAACGAAGGTTGGCCGGCGAATGTCGCTTTCACCATCGGTGTCACCGGCGTGCTGGTGGGTGTGCTGGCGCTGATCTCGCGCCGCGTGATGTTTCCGGTCGTGACGATCGCCGCCGTCGTGGCGGTCGTCATCGTCGCCGCCGACGTCAAGTGGAACTACATGGGCATGGTGCTCCATGCCTACGATGTCGTGTTCTACCTGCTGTCGCCGGATACGCTGTGGTATCTGTTGATCGACTTCCGCAAGGAACTGACGGCGCTGGTCGTCACGCTGTTCACGGTCGCGTTGGTGGCGTTCTACCTCTACCGGGTCGACGCAACCCGGGTTTCGCGTCGGCACGCGGCCATCGGCACGGGGCTGGCGGTGCTGTTGGCGGCCGGCTCCGACCAGTTGCGCGGCGAACGCCCGCACACGCTGTTCTACTGGGACAATCTGTACGTCTCGTCGTTCTATTCGTCGTGGGCGGAAACGGCGGCGACACTGCTGCGCGGTCAGATCATCGAGGCGGCAGCGCACGAGCCCGGCATGACACCGTTCGGCGAGCCGACGACGTGTCCGATGCGGGAAGCGCCTCCGCACATCATCCTCATTCACCAGGAAAGTGTCATTCCGCCGAGCTATTTCCCGGTCATCGACTACGATCCGTTCGTCGATCCGCTGTTCCGCTCCGGCGACGGCACGCTGCGCAAGCTGCGCGTGGAGACGTATGGCGGCGCCTCCTGGTTGACCGAGTTTTCCGTGCTGGCGGGCGTTTCCACCTATTCCTTCGGCGGCATGCGCACATTCGTGCAGTCGATGATGCACGGCAAGGTTCGCGACACCGTCCCGCAAACGCTGAAGCGCTGCGGCTACGACAACGTCATGTTCTACCCCGTGCCGAAGCATTTCGTGTCGTCGGGCAAGTTCTACACCTCGATCGGTGTCGACGAGATCCACGATTTCCACGGCCAGGGTGCCAAGCGCTACAACGAGCGTGACCGCTTCTATTACACCAACGCACTCAACCGCATCGGTGAACAGGTAGCGACGCGGCGCAACCCGCTGTTCTCGTTCATTCTCACGTCGGCGACGCATCTGCCCTACCGTGATGCGCACAGCCCCGAGATGAATGTGCCGGGCGGCGGGCCGGGCACGCATCCGCAGATGCACGAGTACCTGCGGCGTCTGGCGCTGGCGCGCATCGACCTCGACTGGTTCCGCGCCGAACTGAAGAGCCGCTTCCCGAACGAGCGGTTTCTGATCGTCCAGTATGGCGATCACCAGCCGATCGTCACCCGGCCGCTGCTCGGTTTCTCGGATACGACGGCAGCGCAGGATGTCATCCTGGCGCCCGAAAGTCCCGGGTTCCTCACCTACTACGCCGTCGAAGGCATCAACCTCACCGTGCCGCCACTACCCGATCTGGACGTGCTCGACGTGCCCTACCTCGGAACAGTGCTGCTGAAATCGGCCGGGCTGCCGCTGTCGCCGGCCGGGCGCGAGCGCATGCGACTGATGGAGCGGTGCAAGGGCCGCTATTATCAGTGCGAGCATCAATCCGAGATCCTCGCCTTCCATCGCCGGCTCATCGACAGCGGGTTGATTATCGCGCGGTAAGGGGCCCGGCGCGCGCCGGGTCGAGGTGCTGAAATAAGTCTCATTCTGTTGCGTGTCCGCGGGGTGGCGGATAGAAGCCCGCGCAAGATCAAGTCCACCACCTCGACACCGAAACCCGCCAAGGCGAGATCGGCGAATCCGCGAAGCCGCGTGGTCCGCGTTGCCGCGCCACCGGCTGCACCCAAAGTCGGATTCGTGTCGCTCGGCTGCCCGAAAGCGCTCGTCGACAGCGAGCGGATCATCACGCGGCTGCGCGCCGAGGGCTACCAGCTGTCGCCCGACTACAAGGGCGCCGACGTGGTGGTGGTGAACACCTGCGGGTTCTTGGACAGCGCCAAGCAGGAAAGCCTCGATGCCATCGGCGAGGCGATGGCGGAGAACGGCCGCGTCATCGTCACAGGATGTTTCGGCGTCGAGAAAGAACGCATCACCGATGCCTATCCCGGCGTGCTGGCGGTGACGGGACCGCATCAGTACGAGCAGGTGGTGGAAGCGGTCCACGGTGCGGTGCCGCCGATGCACGATCCGTTCGTCGATCTGGTGCCGCCAGAAGGCCTGCACCTGACGCCGCGCCACTACGCTTATTTGAAGATTTCAGAGGGCTGCAACAACCGCTGCTCGTTCTGCATCATCCCGTCGCTGCGTGGCGATCTCGTCAGCCGGCCTGCGGGCGACGTTATGCGCGAAGCAGAACGGCTGGTCGCCGCAGGCGTCAAGGAACTGCTGGTCATCAGCCAGGACACCAGCGCCTACGGTCTCGACATCAAGTACGCCGAGAGCCAATGGCGTGGCGCGCCGATGAAGGCCAAGTTCTTCGATTTGTCGCAAGCACTCGCCAGCCTCGGGGCCTGGGTGCGGATGCACTACGTCTATCCCTATCCGCACGTCGACGACGTCATACCGCTGATGAGCGCTGCCCCGTCGGCTGGCGGCGGCCGCCTGTTGCCATATCTTGATATCCCGTTCCAGCACGCTTCGTCCGCAGTGCTGAAGGCGATGCGCCGGCCGGGCAAGCAGGAGAAGCTCGCAGCCCGCATCGCCGACTGGCGCAAGGCGTGCCCCGACCTTGCGATCCGCTCGACGTTCATCGTCGGCTTCCCGGGCGAAACCGAAGCCGACTTCCAGATGCTGCTCGATTTCCTCGGCGAAGCGAAATTGAACCGTGTCGGCTGCTTCAAGTACGAGCCCGTCGCGGGGGCCAGAGCCAACGACCTGCCGGGCGCCGTGCCGGAGGAGGTCAAGGAGGAACGCTGGCACCGCTTCATGGCGGCTCAGCAGCAGGTCAGCCGCGACGTGCTGGCGACGCGCGTGGGTCGCGAGATCGAGGTGATCGTCGATGAGGTCGACGACGAGGGTGCGATGGGGCGGTCGATCTGGGACGCACCGGAGATCGACGGCAGCGTGTTCCTCAACGAGGACAGCGACTGCAAGCCCGGCGACATCGTCCGCGCGACGG
>JBKBNR010000150.1:0-7310 GCA_046295315.1 Hyphomicrobiaceae bacterium | reverse complement strand
CCGGCGGGTTTTTTGCCGGCCGAAGGGCTCACATCGTCGAAGTATCGCCGGGCCGAAGCGTTCCGCCCAAGCTGACGGTGGCGTAAACACCGAAATCCGTGTGACCGAAGGTACGCTGGAGAAGCGCCGGGATCGACATGTTGCGCTCGGCGGTCGCGGGGTCGACATCGGTCGCCGCGCAGCGTTCGGTGCGCGTGAAAACCTCGAGCCGCGCCGGGCCGATCGTGATCTCGCGGCCGACCCAGCCTAACTCGGCCCACGGCGGCAAGCCATCCAGAATGATGTTCGGGCGAAAGCGCAGCGGATCGACCCGGCGGCCGGAAATGCGCTCCAACTCACGCACGCTCGCCAAACTGACGATGTGGACGCACTTCCGGGCGACATCGGAAAAGCTGTGACCGGGCGCAGCGACAATGCGCGGCGCGCCGCGCAGATCGGACTTCATGTAGGCGGCGAGAAACTGCTCGATCATGGTTCGCCCGAGTTTGGTGGAGAGCTGGCCACGCGCCACTTGGCGGCCATCGCGCAGTATCGTCAGCGTCTCGGTTTCGGGGTCGAAACGTGTGTCGAGCGAGGCGAGACGCTCGTTGCGCATCAGCATGAGGAAGTTGATCTTCGGCAGGTGCTTCGGATCGTCCGGGTTGAAGCGGCCGGGCCCGTTCTCGATGGCGTAGGCGCGGTCATAAGGCACCGTCTCGCCGGGCGACAGCGTCGCGTGTTCGAGCTTCTCCGGTGTCAGGCCCTTGACGGGATAGCGGTAGAGCGCGGTGACATGGGGCACCGAGGCGTTGGCAGCGGCGGCAGGGGGCTCGGTCATGCGGAGTGGTCCGTTGCGTCGGGTTCGTGCAGTACGATCAGCCATCCGCCGATCTGGCCGCCATAGTCGCGCGCCGTGCGGTCGACCTCGCGGAACACCAGCTGCAGGTCGCGGTGACGGCCTTTGACCGGCAACTCGAATTCGACGTTCCACGGGCCGTGCATGTCCTTGCCGTCCGGCGTCGGCTCCCCCTGCATACTCGGATCGTGGTCACGCTGCACGGCAACGCGCTGGTTCGCGGTAAAGGCCGCCATGCGGTCGGCGCCGGATTGGGACTTGAAATAGAGGTCGAACCAGAGCGCCACGGTGTCCGGAATCCGGGCCGGGTCGGGAAACTGCTCGTACAGCGCGTCGCCGAGCGGGTCGGCCGGGTAGATGGTGGCATCGCGCCGCTTGAAGAACGAGAACATCGCAGCTTCCTCGATCATCACCCGGCGTCGGTCGGCGACGACCGGACGGCGGACCTCACGCAATCCAGTAGGCGAGCTTGCCATAATGGTTGTGCGCGAGCGCCGTCAGCTTGTCGAGTTGGGCTTTGACATCGGCATGGGTCGGCCGCATGTCGCAGGTGGTCAGCACTTCCCACTCTTCCACCTCCCCCTCTTCCTCGGGCAGGTGTTCGATTTCGGCCGTGTAACCATCGCTCAGCAGCCGCGAGGCGAAGGTTTCCGCGTCGAACTTCTTTGCAAATAGGAAAGCGAAGTCGATGTCCTGGTCCTCGTCGAGCGACCGGCCGCGCAGAGCGGCACTATAGAGTTTGTCGCCGATCTCGTCCTCGGGGAAGGTGGCGGTGTCACGAACGGGGGAAGAATTCGACACGAAGGCCGCTCCGCTTTAGGGCTCCAAATAGCGATGCCCGATTATAGCCGAGACCTGCGACAACGGCATGAGCAAAAGCAGCCGGGGGCGGGGGCGGTTGCAACGCCAGCCGGCCCGCTGTGATCCCAGCCGTGTGTGATCCCTACCCGGTGTGTTGAACGTGCCAGAGTTCTGGTACCAGATCAGCGGGCGTCGCGCTTGGCCTGCGCGTCCTTCACGAATTGCGACACACGCCCGACTTCCATGGGCCGCACGAGATCCTGAGTTTTTTCGTTCTCGATCCGCCGCATGCCCTTTTGCGCCGTGCGATAGGTCGGCGCGGTGGTACGGGGCTCACTTGCGCGTTTCAGCCGGTAAGCCTTGCGCGCCAGCGCGGCCTGGCTCGGCGCCGCCGAGTCCTTGGCGCGGCGCGTCACCTCGTTGGAAAGACGCCTTACCGCGGCGGCGAGCACGGCGGACTTCTGCCGCGTGCCGGCATTATCGGCGGCAGGCTTCACGCCTGCAGGTGCGGCCTTGCCACGCATTTCGCGCTTCTGCTGGTTGGCGATATCGCGCGCCCGCTCGGCGCGTTCGCGCAGCAGTTTGCGCAGGTCGGCGATCTGCTTGTCCGAGAGCGCGGCAAGCGCCGGACCACGCGTGTTCGCGACCAGTTCCAACTCTTCCTTGGTCAGCAGTCGGGCCTCGTCCTTGATGCTTACGGCCATTGCTCATCTCCTCCGTCTTCGTTTCAGTCGCTCGTGTCAGCCGTACATAACGCTGAGCCGGCATGGCAAGTTCCACCTCTCGCGTCTGGCGATGCATTCGAATGATGCGACCGAATGATGCGACCGAATGATGCGACGGCGTGCGACAACGGCGGGTCGCTGTGGCGCAAATCTTTCGCCGCTTCGCCTCTGGCGGCCCGAAGCCCCGCAACTATATCTCATGGCGACAAGAGACGAATGCCGCGTGCGGGTTCGTCGTCGAAGCAGGGTCGGGGCCATCCCGGCTCGCAAACATGGGCGGTCGGATCGCGCCGGAAACGGGCATCTCGGCCGTGCGGAAAGGGTCGGACATGAATCTCGAACGTTATACGGACCGCGCCAAGGGTTTCATTCAATCGGCGCAGAACCTCGCCGTCCGCGAGGGGCATCAGCAACTTTCGACCGAGCATCTCCTGAAGGTGCTCCTCGACGATCCCGAGGGCATGGCCGCGGGGCTGATCGGTCGCGCCGGCGGTCGGCACAAGGAGGCGCAGCAGGCCGTCGAGCAGGCGCTGGCCAAGAGGCCGAGCGTATCGGGCGGCGGCGCTGGACAGGTCTACCTCGCGCCGGAGTTGGCGCGATTGTTCGACAACGCCGAGAAGATCGCCGAGAAGGCGGGCGACAAGTTCGTCACCGTCGAAAGGTTGCTGTTGGCGCTGGCGTTGGAGAAGGGCAGCGAGGCGGGCAGGATTCTCGCCAATGCCGGCGTAACGCCGCAGGGGCTCAACCAAGCGATAGAAGCGATCCGCAAGGGCCGCACGGCTGACAGCGCTGGTGCCGAGCAGTCCTATGACGCGCTGAAGCGCTATGCGCGCGATCTCACCGAGGCGGCAGCGCAAGGCAAGCTCGATCCGGTGATCGGACGCGACGAGGAGATCCGCCGCACCATCCAGGTGCTCTCGCGGCGGACGAAGAACAATCCCGTGCTGATCGGCGAACCGGGCGTCGGCAAGACCGCCATCGCCGAGGGGCTGGCATTGCGCATCGTCAAGGGCGACGTTCCCGACAGTTTGAAAGACAAGAAGCTGCTGGCTCTCGATATGGGTTCTCTGATCGCGGGCGCGAAATATCGTGGCGAGTTCGAGGAGCGCCTGAAGGCCGTGCTCAGCGAGGTGACGGCCGAGGAGGGCCGCATCATCCTGTTCATCGACGAGTTGCACACCATCGTCGGCGCCGGCAAGGCGGATGGCGCCATGGATGCGTCGAATCTGCTGAAACCTGCGCTCGCGCGCGGTGAACTGCATTGCGTCGGCGCCACCACGCTCGACGAGTACCGGAAGCACATCGAGAAGGATGCCGCGCTGGCGCGGCGCTTCCAGTCGGTGTTCATCACCGAGCCGACCGTCGAGGATACGATCTCGATCCTGCGCGGCTTGAAGGAGAAGTACGAGCTGCATCACGGCGTGCGCATCACCGACAGCGCCATCGTCGCAGCGGCGACCTTGGCGAACCGTTACATCACCGATCGCTTCCTGCCCGACAAGGCCATCGATCTCGTCGACGAGGCGGCGTCGCGCCTCAAGATGGAGATCGACAGCAAGCCGGAGGAGCTCGACCGCATCGACCGCGATCTGATGCAGATGAAGATCGAGCGCGAAGCGTTGAAGAAGGAGACTGACGAAGCCTCGCGCGATCGCCTCGCGAAGCTGGAGAAGGGCATTGCCGATCTCGAGGAAGAAAGCGCGAAGCTCACCGCGCGCTGGGAAGCGGAACGCGACAAGCTCGGTGCGGCGCAGAAGCTGAAAGAGGAATTGGACCAGCGGCGGGGTGAGTTGGAGCGCGCGCAGCGCCAGGGCAACTTGGCGCGGGCGGGCGAACTCGCCTACGGCCTGATCCCCGACCTCGAGAAGCGCATCGCGGACATCGAAGGCGCGAGCAAGGGTTCGGCCTCGCAAATGGTCGAGGAGGCAGTGACACCGGATCAGATCGCGAGTGTCGTGTCGCGCTGGACGGGTGTGCCCGTCGACAAGATGCTGGAAGGCGAGCGCGACAAACTGCTGAAAATGGAGGATGCGCTGGCGAAGCGGGTCGTCGGTCAGCGAGAGGCCGTGATCGCCGTCTCGACGGCGGTGCGTCGCGCGCGCGCGGGGCTGCAGGACCCGAACCGGCCGATCGGCTCGTTCATGTTCCTGGGCCCCACGGGCGTCGGCAAGACCGAATTGACCAAAGCGCTCGCGGCATTCCTGTTCGACGACGACAGTGCCATGGTGCGCATCGACATGAGCGAATTCATGGAGAAGCACTCCGTGGCGCGTCTCATCGGCGCGCCGCCGGGCTATGTCGGCTACGAGGAGGGCGGAGCGCTGACCGAAGCGGTCCGGCGCCGGCCCTATCAGGTGGTGCTGTTCGACGAGATCGAGAAGGCGCACCCGGACGTCTTCAACGTGCTGTTGCAGGTGCTCGACGACGGACGTCTGACCGACGGTCAGGGGCGTACCGTCGACTTCAAGAACACCATCATCATCATGACCTCGAACAGTGGAGCTGAGTACCTCGTCAACCAGAAGGAGGGTGACGATACCGAGGCTGTGCGAGAGCTGGTGATGAACGAGGTGCGTTCGCGCTTCCGGCCGGAGTTCTTGAATCGGCTCGACGAGATCATCCTGTTCCATCGTCTGCAACGCAGCGAGATGGGTGCCATCGTCGACATTCAGATGCAGCGGCTGACGAAGCTGCTGGAAGGTCGGAAGATCAGCGTGATTCTCGACGACAACGCGCGCACTTGGCTGGCCAACCGCGGCTACGATCCGGCGTACGGCGCGCGGCCACTGAAGCGGGTGATCCAGAAGAACGTGCAGGACCCGCTCGCCGAGCAGATCCTGGCGGGTGGCGTCAAGGATGGCGATACGGTGCGCGTCTCGATGCGCGACGGCGCGTTGACCATCAACGATTGGCCCGTTCAGGCGGCGGCTTGAGACGGTAGCGCGTGAGGCAGGCGGCGTGCGAGCCGCCTGCACAGGCTTGGGCGCGTGGCAGGCGGCGCAATGAATGGCTTGATCGACTGGGCCATGGGCGGCAGCGATGCTGTCTGTTGGCGCGCGTCTGGTCTGCCAGCCGTCGCCATCTGGTGAAAGTCTCGTTGTGCGTCGTTGAATGCGCGTTTCGAACGACGATTAACCGTTCGATCAGAATTTGGCGGCATCATTCTACCGTGCGTCATTGCGTGCGTCCGCATGGTGTCGCCCGTGCTAGCGCCTCTCAAAGATTGCGGGCAGCACCGTCGAACATGGCAATTCAGGTCATCAGGCAACCGGAGCGCCGTCTCTTGAGCGGAACGACGATGAGCCGAACCGGTCTGACGTTTCCGGGGCAATCCGGGGGCGATATCGTGCCGCGGACATTACAGCAGTCGCCCGCAGCAAACGCGGAGTTCTTTGTCGATCTCGCGCTCGCCTCGCTGACGCACGAGCGCCAATCCAGCGACAGTCTGGCGGCCAACCGACCCCGAATCCTCGCTCTGTTGCTGGCGCTGCAGCCGGAGGTCGTGCGGCTGTCGGTTCTGTCGGTGTCGTGCGCGTCGATCGCCAACGCGCTGGCGCGGCCGAGTAACGTCGCGCGGCAGCCGCAGCCACAGCCGCGCTCGATCTTGCGCTACTTCCCCAAGGAGTCGGCGCGCTACATCCTGGCCGCGTCCCGATTTCGCCGGCGAATGCCGTCGTCGACGGCGACGCGCCGACTGGACGAACTCCACGCCGCGCTCGGCAGGGCCGTCGAATGCACCATCAAGTTCGTCGCCGCGCGTTTCGATCTGCGGGCGTCCGACATCGTGACAAGTCTGGCGGCCGCGTGGAGCGATACCTGCGCGGCGAATGCGCATCTGCTCGCCGCCATTGACGGCGAACTCGGCGTCTACAAGCTCGCCACCGGAAACGTCACGTCGACGCCGCTGTGCGATGGACTGACCGCGGCGGCGGCAGGCGGCACGCCGTTCCTCGCTGGCGACGGTACGATCACGCTGCCAGCGTGGGCCGAGCTTCGACGGACTCCGCGCATTCCGGTGCGGTGCGCTGCGACCCTCGAATGGCAGGGTCGTCGCGCGGACGTCACGCTGCTCGACATATCGACGCTCGGGGCCGGTATTGAAACGAAGGCCGAACTGAAGGCTGGCGACAGCGTCATGCTGATCGTCGACAGATCGATCGCCATGCCGGGGCGGGTGGCGTGGGTCCGCGACGATCTTGCTGGCATCGAATACGATCAGCCGTTCTATGTCGACTCGCCGGAGTACCGCTTCATCACGCGGTCATACGGACATTAGAGCAGCGATGCTGCGCAGTGCTGGACGCGGTCCTGACTTCAACGGCTCGCCGACATCACCGGTGCCCTGTGCATGAGCTCGTCGATGCGGGCGCGCTCCTTGAAGAACTCACTACGCTGGCGGCCGTCGAGTTGGCGCTCGCGGGGAACGTGGATCGACATAGGGTTGACGAAGCGGGTGTTGACCAGCACCTCGAAATGCAGATGCGGTCCCGATGACAGGCCCGTTGAGCCGACATATCCGATGACCTGACCCTGGCGAACTTTCGCGCCTTCGACGGCGGCTGGCGCGATCCGCGACATGTGGGCGTAAGTCGTCTGGTAGCCATTGGCGTGGCGGATGCGCACATAGTTGCCGTAGGCACCTTTGCGTCCGGATTGCTCGATGACGCCGTTACCCGATGCGACGATCGGTGTCCCGGGTGGCGCGGCCCAATCGACGCCGGTGTGCATCTTGCGTTCGTTGAGCAAGGGGTGAAAGCGGAAGCCGAAGCCGGACGTCAGGCGGACGTCGTTACCGCGCACCGGGCGGCGCATGAGGAACCGCTTCGAATGGTTGCCCTGCTGGTCGAAATAGTCGATGGCGCCGTCGGACGAGCGGAAGCGATAGAAACGAGACGTTTCGCCACTGGCCGTGATGGCCGTGTACAAAAGCTCGCCGAGTTGAAGGTCCG
>JBKBNR010000149.1:0-7322 GCA_046295315.1 Hyphomicrobiaceae bacterium | reverse complement strand
ATGTCGAGCATCGGCGAAATTGCCAGCGACATCGCCGGCACCGTCGTCGGCAAGCTGACCGGCAAAGATGCCTCCACCGACGAAGTTCGCAAAGCGCTCAATTCCATTGCCGGCAAGTGAGGCAGAACCGATGTTCAATCCCGCATATCCCGAGTTTTGGGTTCTCGTCTCCTTCCTCGGCTTCGTCGCACTCATGCTGTACCTCGGCGTGCCCGGCATGCTGAACCGCGCGCTCGACGCCCGCGCGGAGGCCATCCGCAAGGAACTCGACGACGCGCGCAAGCTGCGCGAGGAAGCCCAGCAGCTTCTGGCGGACTATCAGAAGAAGAGCCGCGAGGCCGAGGACGAAGCCAAGAGCATCATCGACGCCGCCCGCCGCGAAGCCGAGACGCTGGCCGCCGAGACGCGCCGCAGCCTCGCCGAGCAGGTGGCGCGCCGCTCCAAGATTGCCGAAGAGAAGATCGCCCGTGCCGAAGCGCAGGCGCTTGCTGAAGTTCGTGGCTCGGCCATCGACGCCGCCATGTCCGCCGCCGAGAAGATCCTGGCAACGCGCCTGCAATCATCCGGCAGCGACCCGCTGATCGCGCAGGGGCTCCAGGACATCAAGCGAAAGCTGAACTGAGCAGCGGTCGGCAGCAAGCCACAGCGTACTGCTCGTTCCACCGACGTCACAATAGAAGGCCGGGAGACGGTGTCTCCCGGCTTTTTCGTGTGTTCGAACGACCGCTGCCGCCCCACAACCAGCCGCACCGCCGTTGGCGGCTGGCGGCCGGATTCGGACTCTTTCAGACGGCACGGCTCTCTTTCGTTCGCGGCATGCATTGAAGGTGGACCGACCACACCGGCTGGATTTCGAATGGCAACGCCGCGACCGGCGATGTACAATTGCCTCATGCGCGCACAACCACTTATTCTCTGTCGGGACGTTGAGAAGTCGAGCCGGTGGTACCAGCAGCTGCTCGGCTGTGTCGGAGGTCATGGTGGTACTGAATATGAGCGGTTGTGCGACCCAAGGCACCACACGAGCAAATGGGGAAGTGATGGGCTGATCCTGCAATTGCACGATTGGCATGCTGATCATCATCACGGTCCCATTGGCAACCCGGCACAGCCAATCGGCAATGGCATATTGCTTTGGTTCGAGGTCGACGACTTTGAGGAAGTCGTCGCAAGAGCCCGTCAGCTCAAAGCCCCTGTCGTGCGAGAGGTTCACGTCAATCCGGACGCGCAGCACCTTGAGCTTTGGATCAAGGATCTCGACGGCTACACGGTCGTGGTCGCTTCACCGGATGGCGAGACCAACTCTGACCCGGCTTAGGCGATCATTGCCGCTCACCCATGCGTGTTCAACGGCGACGCATGCTTGTTGTTGCAGCATAACCGGACGCTGTCGGAACATTCTGTCAAGGGTCACTCCGGGTCACATTCGACGTTCGGGTGCCTGCGAATATGGCCTCACGGCCCTGGCTAACTGCCATTGCCTGCACGAACGACGACAGGAATGCTTGGGGACCGGCGCTCAGACACGCGAAAGCCCGGCACGCGGGCCAGCCTTCAGAAAGGTCGACCCAAAATTACCGCAGCCCGCTAACCCGCCCCTGCCGCCTTGCGGTCGAAGGCGACGTTGAGCTGGAACTCGCCAGCGCGCGAGCCTTCAGGAAGCGGGAAGGCGACCTCGCGAACGGCCGAGAAATAGCCGATCGGCTTGTCGAGCGCGACGGCGACGGACAGGTTGATCTGGTCCGAGGCCACCTTTTCGCGCTTGGCGTCCGTCACCGATATATTTACCGGCAGCGCCACGACGCCGGACTGGCCACGCGGCCCCAAGAGTACGCGGCCTGAAAAACCGTACTTGATGAGAACACGGCCACCCTCGACGCGGCATTCGCGCGCGGTCTTGGTGATCTCGCCGCGGTGCATGATCGCCAAGCCGTCGCCGGCGCGGCCGGGCTCATAGAAGGTGATGTTGTTGTCGCGCGGATCGGACACGAAGCGCGGGCAGCCCGGATCTATGGTACCTGTAACCGCCGCCCCCGGCGCGCTGCCTTCAGCTTTGGCAGCGAGCAGCAACTGCTCCTCGTTGACGCCGTCCGCCGAACTCGATGCGCTGGACGACCCGCCGCCGAACATGCCGCCGCCGAGCCCCGACGTGAGCGAGGACATGCCGCAGCCGGCCGCCGCTACGCCTGCAAGACAGGCGACGGCGAATGGAGCCAAACGGCGCGAAACCGCCGCGAAGGATTGCGTCATGTCATCCCGATCCGCATAATCGCGCCGCTCGCGTGCGGTGCGTCGTCCAAATCCCCCGAGGCAACCGGCGGCGCGGAACATCCAGTCCCGCGTCACCATTGCCCTTTTCCGACTCGATACCTACCATCCGACATACCTAACACCCGCCAAGGGTGCCGGCCAAGCCGAGCACCTCCGACAGCTGTTGAGAGACGAGGCCGATGCCGACTAGCGTAGCCCAACGCCCCCCGCTTCGCATACTGCTCGCAGCACCACGTGGTTTCTGCGCCGGTGTCGACCGCGCGATCCAGATCGTCGAACTGGCGCTGGCCAAGTACGGCGCGCCCGTCTATGTCCGCCACGAGATCGTGCACAACAAGTACGTCGTCGACACCCTCAGGACCAAAGGCGCCATTTTTGTGGAGGAGTTGGACGAGATTCCGCCGACCTCGCAGCCTGTGATCTTTTCGGCACATGGGGTGGCGAAGTCGGTTCCCGCCGCCGCCGCCAGCCGTAACATGTTCGTGCTCGATGCCACCTGTCCGCTTGTTTTCAAAGTGCATTTCGAGGCCGAGCGCCATCACCGCGAGGGCCGTGAGATCGTGCTGATCGGCCACGCCGGACACCCGGAAGTCGATGGAACCATGGGACAGTTGCCTGATGGCGCGGTGCGTCTGGTCGAGACCGTCGCCGATGCCGAGACGTTCGAGCCGCGCGACGCCGGCAAACTCGCCTATGTGACGCAGACGACCCTGTCGCTGGACGACACGGCGGCCATCGTGGCGGTGCTCAGCCAGAGGTTCCCGCAGATCGTCGGGCCGCACAAGGAGGACATCTGTTACGCGACGACGAACCGGCAGAATGCGGTAAAGCGCATCGCGCCAGATATCGACTGCCTGTTCGTGGTCGGCGCGCCGAACTCGTCGAACTCGCTGCGGCTTGTCGAGGTCGGTGAGCGGGCGGGATGCGCCAGAGCGCGGCTGATCCAGCGCGCGAGCGACATCGACTGGAATGATCTGGAGGGC
This sequence comes from Hyphomicrobiaceae bacterium, assembly GCA_046295315.1. Taxonomy (GTDB): domain Bacteria; phylum Pseudomonadota; class Alphaproteobacteria; order Rhizobiales; family Hyphomicrobiaceae; genus JAEUMD01. The sequence goes on along the minus strand of JBKBNR010000149.1, from coordinate 4,068 downwards.
GCGCGCACCATCGGCATAACAGCCGGGGCCTCGGCGCCGGAGGTGCTGGTCGACGAGGTGATCGCAGCCATTGCCACGCGCTTCGCCCCGACGGTCGAGGTGGTCAGCACGGCAGAAGAGCGCATCGCCTTCAACATCCCGCGCGAACTGCGCCAGCAGGCCTCGTGACCGGCGGGCCAGACGGCGGCGGGTGACAGTTAGCCGCTTGCACGTTGCGCCGCGCGGCGTGTAGCACCGCGTATGCCGCAACTGCCGTTGGCGCGTGGCGCGACCGCCGCCCTTCCGCAATCCAAAAGACAAACGATTATGGCCGTTTATACCGAGGTGAGCGACGATGAGCTGGCGGCTTTCCTCGCCGGATACGATGCTGGCGAACTCATGTCCTACAAGGGCATCGCCGAAGGGGTCGAGAACACCAACTACATTGTTCATACGTCCCGTGAGCCGCTGATCCTGACGTTGTACGAGAAGCGCGTCGCCACCGCCGACCTGCCATTTTTCATCGGGCTGATGGAGCATCTGGCCGCCAACGGCGTGCCGTGCCCGCTGCCGAAGCGGAACCGTGACGGCGCGGCGCTCGGTACGCTCGCCGGCAGAACGGCGGCGCTGGTGACATTCCTCGAAGGCATCTGCCACAAGCGCCCCCGTGCCGAACACTGCCGCGAGGTCGGCGGCGCACTCGCCCGGCTGCACCTGGCGGGTGCCGGCTACACCATGCAGCGGGCCAACGCGCTCGGCCCCGCAGGCTGGCAGCCGCTGTTCGACAAATTCTCCGACCGCGCCGACGAGATCGCGCCAGGCCTCGAGGGAAAAATCGCTCGGGAACTGGCCGAACTGGTGCCATCGTGGCCAGTCGATTTACCGAGCGGCGTCATCCACGCCGATCTGTTCCCCGACAACGTGTTCTTCATCGGCGACGAGGTTTCCGGGCTGATCGACTTCTACTTCGCCTGCAACGACGCCTTCGCCTATGACCTCGCCATTTGCATCAACGCTTGGTGCTTCGATGGCGAACACCGGTTCGATGCAGTGAAGGGGCGGGCGCTGATCGAGGGTTACGCGTCGGTGCGCGCGCTGAGCAGGGTGGAGCGCGAGGCGCTGCCGACGCTGGCGCGCGGCGCGGCGCTGCGCTTCCTGCTGACGCGATCCTACGATTGGCTGCACACGCCCAAGGGCGCCATCGTCAAGCCGCACGACCCGCTCGACTACGTCGCACGCCTCGACTTTCACCGGCAGGCGACAAGCCTCGCGAGCTACTTCGGCGAGGCGGTATGACGGCTGAAACCAGCAGGCCGGACGTCATCGTCTACACCGATGGCGCGTGCTCCGGAAACCCGGGCCCCGGCGGCTGGGGCGCCATCCTGATGTCGGGGCCGCACCGCAAGGAGCTGAAGGGCGGCGAGGCCGACACGACCAACAACCGCATGGAACTGCTGGCGGCAATCGCCGCGCTCGAACAGTTGAAGCGCGCCAGCAACGTCGAGCTGCACACCGACAGCTCGTACCTGAAGAACGGCATCACGCAATGGATCCACGGCTGGAAGCGCAATGGCTGGCGCACCGCCGACAAGAAGCCGGTGAAGAACGCCGACCTGTGGCAACGCCTCGAAGCTGCAACCAAACTGCACAACATCGACTGGCGCTGGGTAAAAGGCCACGCCGGACACCCGGAGAACGAGCGGGCCGACGAACTGGCGCGGGAGGGCATGGCGCCGTTCCAGCGCCGCTGAGCTCGCAACCAAGCGACCGCTCGACTGATTTCGCCGCTACGGCCGGTTGCCGAATCATCCCACAGGAGTATCCTCGAACTTCGACGATGAGTAGGCGACCGGATACGGACGTAGCGGGTTGCGACGAGTTCGAAAACACACTTTCGAGCGCAGATTTCACGCGCGAAAATCGTCGTTGCGAGCTTCAATTCATTCGTGCGCGCCGACACTTGGCAAGTCTTGCGGGGCAACCGCGCTCTACCGACCTGCGTCCTTCAGACGACCGCGCTAACCGAAATGTCGCGCCGCGGTTTGATCGTCACGGACTTGCTCTATAGACTCTACGTTGTCGCGAGGATTCGCCACAGTTTTCTGGGAGATAATCGATGTTCTTGCCACGAGTTCTCAGCGCGGTGATGGCAATGTCCACAGCCGTCGCCGTATCCGACGCATCGGCCGCTGCACAGTCGTTGGCGGGGAATTGGTCGGGTGGTGGCAACGTGCATTATGGCGACACGCGCGAACGGGCGAGCTGCCGCGCCCGCTTCACCGGCTCGGGCGCCAATTTCTCGATGAACGCCGCATGCGCGACGCAGTCCGGCCGCGTCGACCAGTCCGCATCGCTGCACAAGGTCGGCCCGAACCGCTACGCCGGCAGTTTCTACAACAGTCAGTACGGCATCTCCGGCTCGATCAGCATTTCGGTGAGCGGCAATTCGATGTCGGTCAACCTCGCAGGCAATTCCGGCGGCGGCAGCCTGAAGCTCCGCAAGAACTGAGCGAAGCAAGAAAGCGCAACGGACCCTTCGGCCCGCTGCGCTGTGTGTATCGGGTGCTGGCTGCAGCGCGTCAGAGCCGGTTGCCGACCATGGAGCACAAGGTTGCGGCGCTCGACTTGTCGTGCTGAGGCGGAATGTCCTCGACGTTCAGCACCTTCACGACGCCATCCTCGACCAGCATGGAATAGCGCTTGGAGCGGACGCCGAAACCGCGCGACGAAAGGTCGATGTCCAATCCGGTGGCTTTCGCGAAGTCAGCCGAGCCGTCCGACAGCATGGTGATCTTGCCCGTAGCGCCCAGATCCTCGGCCCAGTAGGTGAGCACGAAGATGTCGTTGACCGCGGTGCAGACGATGGCGTCGACACCCTTCCCCTTCAACTCGTCCAAGTGGTCGAGGAAGCCCGGCAGGTGCTGCTTGTGGCAGGTCGGCGTATAGGCGCCCGGAACGGCAAACAGCGCGATTCTCTTCCCCTTGAAAACCTCGGCGGTGGTTGTGGTCGCGGGGCCGTCCGCCGTCATGATGGTGAACGTCGCGTCCGGCAGCTTGTCGCCGACTTTGATGGTCATTGGCAGTTCCTTCTCCGTTGCAGGTGGTCAGGCACGCGATGGTGTCTTGGCCAGGCGACTGTAGTCGATCACGGCAGTGCCAGCCGGACCTCCCGGCTGGCGGCTTGCGAAACGAGGGTCAGCGTCAGGGCTTGACCCTTGAGGGCGGCGACGTCGGCGCCATCGGTCAGATCGATCTCGTAAATGCGCACACCGCCGGCAGTTTCTGATTTGAGTTGCGGCATCGGAACATACTCACCAGCCGGTCCTTCGGCGAATACGTCGGCCCCTGCGGTGTCGCCCGCGAACGCCACATGAAGCGTGACGCGGGGCGATGGTCCGTCGAGGATGATCTCCGATTTTTCGAGCCTCGGCCCGCGATCTGCGGACGGCGAGGACGCATCCGCCAGCGGCACCCGCGCCATCGCCGCATCGAGCGCCGCCGGTGCGGCAGCGGTGCCGCCCGGCTGCAACGACACTTCGTGAACAGCTTCGCCCGGGACGCAGATTTCACGGCATGTGCCGAAGGTGAAGTCGAGCTTGAGGTCGACGGCTCGGGTCGTGTCGGCGGGCTCCACGATGACCGGGAACACGACGTTGCCCTTGTAGCCGATGGTCGTGCCGGCGGCGTCCCGCATCCGCATCGGCGCGGGATAAAGGACCCGCACGCTGGCCAAGTTCGTCGAGCGCGACCAGTCGAAACCAGGGGGTATGCCGCCGGCGTCGCCAGGGTTGCGCCAGTACGTCTTCCACCCCTCCGCCATGTCGATTTCGACGCCAGCCAGGAAAGTGCCGGCAGGCGCGCTGGCGGGCGATGGGAGTACGCCGCCCGCAATGACGCGGGTCCTGACGTTATGCCCCTGAGCCCACTCGGAGGACGCCGCCGGCTCGTCCGCCGCGGCGCCTCCTGCCGAAAACCCTGCGCCGATCACGGCCACACCGGCGGCGGCCGCCGCGCGCGCACGGCGAACCTTGGAAAGCGGATATCGGCCGATCGGAAATGACATCGGGCTCCCGACACGTTGACAAGGGC
>JBKBNR010000148.1:0-7366 GCA_046295315.1 Hyphomicrobiaceae bacterium | reverse complement strand
CAGCCAATCGAAGGGCATGGTGATCGAAACCCGCAACAACGCCCAGGTCACCTCGCCCTGCGATGGCTGGATCGTTTTCGCCGGCGAGTTCCGCAGTTACGGGCAACTCTTGATCATCAACGGCGGCGGCGGCTATCATGTCCTACTGGCCGGCCTGTCCCGCATCGACGTCGAGCCCGGTCAGTTCGTTCTCGCAGCCGAGCCCGTCGGAACAATGGGCGGATCGGGCCCCGCGGCCGGCGGCACGGTGGCCGTACGCGACGCTCGCAATGAAGGCAGCGCTCCCGTGCTGTACATCGAATTCCGCAAGGATGGTCGACCAATTGACCCGAGCCCGTGGTGGGTGAGCGGTCCTGAGAAGGTGCAAGGATGATGCGCAAGACCGATTTCGCGTTTTGGACGTTCCTGATGATGACCGGCCTCGCTGGCGTTACGACGGTTGTCGGCGTCACCCAGACGCACTCGGCGGCGTCTCCCAATTCCGACCTCTATCGGCAGCTCGACCTGTTCGGCGATGTGCTGGAGCGTGTCCGTTCCGACTACGTCGAGAAGCCTGACGATACGCAGCTCATCGAGAGCGCCATCAATGGCATGCTGACGTCGCTCGACCCGCACTCGGCTTACCTCAGCCCGAAGCACTTCCGCGACATGCAGGTGCAGACGCGCGGCGAGTTCGGCGGCCTCGGGATCGAAGTGACCATGGAGAACGGCGTCGTGAAGGTCGTTTCGCCGATCGACGACACACCGGCATCCAAGGCCGGCCTGCAGGCCAACGACCTCATCACCCACCTCGACAACGAGCAGATCGTCGGGCTGACGCTCGAACAGGCGGTCGAGAAGATGCGCGGTCCCGTCAACACGCCGATCATTCTGACGATCGTGCGCAAGGGCATCGAGGAGCCGTTCGACGTCAAACTGGTGCGCGACAACATTCGCATCAACGCCGTCAAGGCGCGCCGCGAGGGCGACGTGGGTTACGTCAAGATCTCGACCTTCAACGAAAAGACGCACGAGAACACCGTCAAGGCCATCGCCAACCTCAGCAAGGAGATCGGCAGCGAGCTCAAGGGCTACGTCATCGACCTGCGCAACAACCCGGGCGGCCTGCTCGATCAGGCCATCGCCGTTTCCGACGACTTCCTCGATCAAGGCGCCATCGTGCTCACGAAGGGGCGCAACAACGAGGAAACGCAGCGCAGCCAGGCCCGCAAGGGTGACGTCACCGACGGCAAGAAGCTCGTCGTGCTGATCAATGGTGGCTCGGCGTCGGCATCGGAGATCGTCGCCGGCGCCCTGCAGGACCACAAGCGGGCCACCGTCATCGGCACGCGCTCGTTCGGTAAGGGTTCGGTGCAGACCATCATCCCGCTCAACGCCAACGGTGCCATCCGCCTGACGACCGCGCGCTACTACACGCCATCGAACCGCTCGATCCAGGCCAAAGGCATCGACCCGGACATCGTCGTCGAGCAGGAACTGCCGGAGGATATGAAGGCGAAGGCCGCGTCGACGAAGGTTCGCGGCGAATCGAGCCTGCGCGGCCACCTGAAGAACGACAAAGAGCCGGAGGACAAGTCGGGCTCGTCGGCCTACGTTCCGAAGGAGCCGGAAAAGGACACCCAGTTGCAGTACGCGCTGAACCTGCTTCGCGGCAAGGTCGTCGCGTCACCGGCGGCGCCGGCGGGCGAGCCGGAGAAGAAGGCGAACTGATCGCACCGCGCACGTCGCCGGCTGTCGTCGAACGTCATAGAGGGCGCCACATCGGCGCCCTCCGTGTTTGGCGCGCCGCATCGATAGGGACCCTTGATTCCGGTTCAGTCGATACTGCAGTGAACACGACGGAGTCGTCACATGGCCGAACTCAGCAAGCTCACCTATCGCCCCTGCGTCGGTATCATGGTGCTGAACCGCGACGGGCTGATCTGGATCGGGCGGCGCTCGGACAACAAGCGCAACAAGCCCGAAGGTGGCGGCAGCTGGTGGCAGATGCCGCAGGGCGGCATCGACGCCGGTGAAGCGCCGGAAGCTGCCGCGCGGCGCGAGCTTTACGAGGAGACGCGCATTCGCTCCGCCGAGTTCATCGCCGAGCATCCCGAATGGCTGAAATACGATCTGCCGAAGGAGCTGCTCGGCAAGAAGTGGGGCGGGCGCTATCGCGGACAGACGCAGAAGTGGTTCGCCATGCGCTTCCTGGGCGACGACAGCGAGATCGACATCGCGCCGCCCGATCACGAGATCGAGTTCGACGAGTGGCGGTGGGCGCGGCGCAGCGAATTGATGGACTTGATCGTTCCCTTCAAGGCCGAGGTCTACCGCGAGGTCCTCGCCGGTCTCGGCAAGCTCGCCGCAGATCTCTGAACCGCTGTACGGGCGATCTGGCGATCCGGCGGCAGGGTGGCGCCGTTGACGCATCATGAATGATCGCAAGTGTGACACCGCGACCGCCCGCAACCTGATCCTCGTACTCGGCGACCAGCTTTCGCCGGGCCTTGCCAGCCTGCGCACGGGCGATCCGGCGCGCGACGTCGTGTTGATGGTCGAGGTGATGGAAGAGGCGACCTACGTCCGCCATCACAAGAAGAAGATCGCGTTTCTGTTCTCCGCCATGCGCCACTTCGCCGAGGAGCTACGCGGCCTCGGATGGCGTGTCGACTACCGCACGTTGGATGATACCGGAGACGGCAGCAGTTTCACGAGCGAGGTCCAAGCGGCGCTGCGACGTCACCACGCGGCGCGCATCGTCGTGACGGAGCCCGGCGAGTGGCGCGTGCTCGACGCCATGCGCCGATGGGCGGCGATGTTCGCCGTGCCGGTCGATATTCTCGACGACGACCGCTTCATCTGCTCGCGCGCGCGGTTCGCCGACTGGGCCGAGGGCCGCAAGCAACTGCGCATGGAGTATTTCTATCGTGACATGCGTCGCGCCACCGGCCTGCTGATGGATGGCGACCAACCGGAAGGCGGGCAGTGGAACTTCGACCACGACAACCGCAAACCGGCGCGGACCGACCTGTTCATGCCGCAACCGCTGCACTGCCAACCGGACACCACGACGCGCGAGGTTCTGGCTCTGGTCGCAAGACGCTTCGGCGCCCACTTCGGCGATCTCGAACCGTTCTGGTTCGCGGTGACGCGCGCCGACGCGGAGCGCGCGCTCGAACACTTCATCGGCGAGGCGCTGGCGACGTTCGGTGACTTCCAGGATGCGATGCTGGAGGGCGAGAAGTTTCTCCACCACTCGGTGCTGTCGGCCTACATCAACTGCGGGCTGCTCGATCCGCTGGAGGTGTGCCGCCGCGTCGAGCGCGCCTATCGCGCGGGCCGCGCACCGCTGAATGCGGCCGAGGGCTACATCCGCCAGATCATCGGCTGGCGCGAATACGTGCGGGGCATCTACTGGCTGAAGATGCCGGACTACGCCCTGTCGAACGAACTCGACGCCACCCGCCCGCTGCCGTGGTTCTATTGGACCGGCGAAACCGACATGGCATGCTTGCGTGCCGCGATCACTCAGACGCGCGAGGAAGCCTACGCGCATCACATCCAGCGGCTGATGCTGACGGGAAACTTCGCGCTGCTTGCTGGTATTTCACCGCAGGCGCTGCACGAATGGTATCTGCTCGTCTACGCCGACGCCTACGAGTGGGTGGAATTACCCAACACCATCGGCATGAGCCAGTTCGCCGACGGCGGGCTGCTGGCGTCGAAGCCCTACGCCGCGTCGGGCGCCTACATCAACCGGATGTCGAACCACTGCAAGGTGTGCCGCTACGACGTGCGCCAAGCGCATGGGCCGGGCGCATGCCCGTTCAACGCGCTCTACTGGCATTTCCTCATCCGCCACCGCGAGCGGCTGATCGGCAACCCGCGCATGGCGCAGATGTACCGGACCTTCGACAAGATGAGCGACGAGCGCCGCAGGGCGACGCTGGCCAGCGCCGAGGCGTTTCTGTCGACGCTCGATGCCGACGCGAGCGCTCCGCGGACGTGATAGAGCCGCGACTTCCGTGGGCTGCGCCTTCGCATGCTTCACCGTCGTCGGGGCAGCGACGCCGCTATCGAGCCGACCAAGACCAGGATCAGGCCGACTTGCGCAGCGCCTTCAACTCCTCGATGGCGCGCGAGATGTGCCGCAGTGCCTCGTCATCCTTTTCGGATGCGAGCGCAGTCTCGGCAGCGGCCAGCTCCTTGTCGAGTTGGCGCGGATCGGCCTCGTCGATGACGAAAGCATGCGCGGCGAGCACGGAAACGCTTTCCGGGTTCACCTCCACGAAGCCGCCCTTCACGAAGATGGCCTTCTTCGAGTTGGTGAGCGTGGCGTGGATGACGCCGGGCAGCAGCGCCGAGACGACCGGCGCATGGCCTGCGAGTACGGTGAACTGGCCTTCGACGCCGGGGAGCACGACCTGCTCGGCGGCGGCCGACATCAGCACTCGCTCGGGGCTGACCAGATCGAACTTGAATGTGGCTGCCATGTCTCTGCCGTCCTCGTTACGTCTTGCTCGATAAATCGCCACCCGGCGGCTGGCCGTCTGCCGAGTTGCCGTCGCCCGTGCTTCGAACCCCTGCCCGACCGCGGCCCACCAGCCTCACGTCAGTTGACGCTGTCGTCCTGGCGAAGCTCGTCGCGCGCTTGCAGCTCGGTGCCGCAGAACGGGCAGAAGAAGACCGGATGGTCGACCATGCCCGGCTCCTCGCCCTCGATGTCGATCAGGCCGACCGACATATAGAGGATGCCATCTTCACCGACTTGTATGAGTGGCTCGAATTCCTTGCCGCTCATCGCCTCTTTCAGCTCGGAGCAGCAGCTCCCGAACTCTTCTTCTTCGGCGCCAGCCTCGGTACCTGCCATCGTCTCGTCCGCCACGCCGCTTCCCCCCTCAGACGTTGCTGGCGCGAGGAATCGCGCCAGTCGCTACGTCAGGCAGCTTCGGCCAGCTTCTCGGCCTTGGCAATGGCTTCTTCGATGGTTCCCACCATGTAGAACGCCGGCTCCGGCAGGTGATCGTAATCGCCGTCGCACAGACCCTTGAACGCCTTGATGGTGTCGGCCAGCGCCACCTGCTTGCCGGGCGACCCGGTGAACACCTCGGCGACCGAGAACGGCTGCGACATGAAGCGTTCGATCTTGCGGGCGCGAGCCACCGTCATCTTGTCGTCTTCGGAGAGTTCGTCCATGCCCAGAATGGCGATGATGTCCTGCAGCGACTTGTACTTCTGCAGGATCGACTGCACCTTGCGGGCGACCGTGTAGTGCTCCTCGCCGACGATACGCGGATCGAGCATGCGCGACGTCGAGTCGAGCGGGTCGACGGCCGGATAGATGCCCTTCTCAGCAATCGAGCGCGACAGCGTCGTGGTGGCGTCCAAGTGGGCGAACGACGTTGCCGGCGCCGGGTCGGTCAAGTCGTCGGCCGGAACGTAGATGGCCTGCACCGAGGTGATCGAGCCCTTCTGGGTGGTGGTGATGCGCTCCTGCATGGCGCCCATGTCGGTGGCGAGCGTCGGCTGATAACCCACCGCCGAAGGGATGCGGCCGAGCAGCGCCGACAGCTCCGAACCCGCCTGCGTGAAGCGGAAGATGTTGTCGACGAAGAACAGCACGTCCTGGCCCTGGTCGCGGAAGTATTCGGCGACCGTCAGACCGGACAGCGCGACGCGGGCGCGGGCGCCCGGCGGCTCGTTCATCTGGCCATACACCAGGGCAGCCTTGGAGCCGACCGCCGAGCCGTTGTTGTGCTTCGGGTCGACGTTCACCTTCGACTCGATCATCTCGTGATAGAGGTCGTTACCCTCGCGCGTGCGCTCGCCGACACCGGCGAACACAGAGTAGCCGCCGTGCACCTTGGCGATGTTGTTGATCAGTTCCATGATGAGCACGGTCTTGCCGACGCCGGCGCCGCCGAACAGGCCGATCTTGCCGCCTTTGGCGTAGGGCGCCAGCAGATCGACGACCTTGATTCCGGTTACGAGGATTTCAGCTTCCGTCGACTGCTCGACATAAGACGGCGCGGGGGCGTGGATCGGGCGGCGCTCGGTGCCGGCGATCGGGCCGGCCTCGTCGACCGGCTCGCCGATGACGTTCATGATCCGGCCAAGCGTTCCGTCGCCGACCGGCACGGTAATCGCCGCGCCCGTATCGACAACTTCCTGACCGCGCACCAGACCCTCGGTCGAATCCATGGCGATGGTGCGGACGGTGTTCTCGCCCAGGTGCTGCGCGACCTCGAGCACGAGGCGGTTGCCCTGGTTCGTCGCTTCGAGTGCGTTCAAAATCGCCGGCAGATGCCCGCCGTCGAACTGTACGTCGACGACGGCGCCCATAACCTGCCGAATGCGGCCAACGTTCTTCTCAGCCATTTGCTTGTCCTCAAGTCCCGGTCAGAAGGTTAGAGCGCTTCGGCGCCCGAAATGATCTCGATGAGCTCTTTGGTGATGTTCGCCTGGCGCATGCGGTTATACTTCACCGTCAGCTTGTTGATCATGTCGCCGGCGTTGCGCGTCGCGTTGTCCATGGCGCTCATGCGGGCGCCCTGTTCGGAGGCCGCGTTCTCCAGCATGGCGCGGAACACCTGCGTCGAGATGTTGCGCTTCAACAGCAGGCCGAGGATCGTCTCCTCGTCGGGCTCGTACTCGTAGACGGCAGCGGCGGCGGCTGGTTTGCCAGGGGCGGCCTTGATCTCGGGCAGTTTCGCCGGGATCACCTGCAATGCCGTCGGTTTCTGCGCGATCACCGACTTGAACTCGGAGAAGTAGATCGTCGCGACATCGAACTCACCCGCATCGAACATGGCGATGATCCTGTCGGACACCGCCTCGGCATCGGTGAACGCCAGCTGCTTGACGCCACGCAGGTCGCGCCGCTCGATGATCTGCTTGCCGAGGTCACGACGCAGGTTGTCGGCGCCCTTGCGGCCGACGGTCATGATCTTGACCTTCTTGCCGGCCGCCAGCAGCTTGTTGGCATCGGCGCGGGCGAGCTTGGCGATATTGGAGTTGAAGCCGCCGCACAGACCGCGCTCGGCCGTCATCACCACCAGCAGATGCGTATCGTTCCTGCCCGTGCCGACCAGCAGCGGCGAGGCACCCTCGCGGTTGGTGACGCCAGACGCCAGATTGGCGAGCACCGCATCCATGCGCTCCGCATAGGGGCGAGCGGCGAGTGCAGCTTCCTGGGCGCGGCGCAGCTTGGCCGCGGCCACCATCTGCATCGCCTTGGTGATCTTGCGCGTCGCCTTGACCGAGGCAATGCGGTTTCGAAGGTCTTTCAAGCTCGGCATTCGAGCGTTCCCTGTCGGTTCGGATAGGCCGTCACTCTGAGGAGAGCGCCGGAGAAAGTGGCGTCGCAAGCGACCGCCGCCCCTCA
>JBKBNR010000147.1:0-7375 GCA_046295315.1 Hyphomicrobiaceae bacterium | reverse complement strand
CACGATCAGCAGCAGCAGGACCGCCGCCGGAGTTATGCCGTCGATGCGGGCCGCATGGGCCAGGGTGGCAGGACGATGCCGTTGCAACTTCTGGCGCGCCTCGTTGGAGAGCCCGCCGATGGCGCCGTAGTCGAAATCGGGCGGGATGGCCACTTGCTCGTCGCGGCGCAGCGCGGCGACATCCTCGTCTTGACGGCGAACATAGGACGCATAACGGGCGTCGATCTCGAGTTGCGACGCGATGCCCAGGTCCAGCTCGCCGAGCTCGGCCCAGATGCCACGAAGCCGCGCCATGTCGATTTCCGGATAGGCCAGAAGCTCCATGGCGCTGCGTCGGCGGCCGTCGCGGTTGATGTCGAGGCCATGGCCCGCCGCCTCGTTCGGCGTCAGGCTCAGCGTCGAGAGCAGGGACCGCCCTCGGTCGAGCGCTGCGGCCTTGGCCTCGTATGCCCGAGCGCGCTCGGATCCGACAACGCCGAGCGCAAGGCCTGCCGGGGTGAGCCGTTGATCGGCATTATCCGCCCTCAACTTCAAGCGGAACTCGGCCCGCGATGTGAACATCCGGTAGGGCTCGCTGACCCCGCGCGTCACCAGATCGTCGATCATGACGCCGAGGTAGCCATCGGTCCGCGAAACGACGAACGAGCGCCCGCCACCCGAAGCCTCGAGCGCGGCGTTGATGCCAGCCGCCAGCCCCTGTGCACCCGCCTCCTCGTATCCTGTGGTCCCGTTGATCTGGCCGGCGAGGAACAGCCCCGGTAACCGCTTGACCTGCAACGTCGGCTCCAGCTCACGCGGATCGACGAAATCATACTCGATCGCATAGCCGGGACGTTTGATCTCGACCCTCTCCAATCCCGGGAGGGTCCTGAGAAAAGCCTCCTGCACATCGACCGGCAGCGAGGTCGAGACCCCATTGGGGTAGATCGTGTCGTCGTCGAGACCCTCGGGCTCGAGAAACACCTGATGACCCTGCCGGTCGGCAAACCGGACCACCTTATCCTCGATCGACGGGCAATAACGCGGACCGACGCTGGCGATCTGGCCGGAGTACATCGGCGAGCGGGCGAGATTGGCGCGGATGATGTCGTGGGTGGCCGGCGTCGTCGTGGTGATGCCACATGCGATCTGCGGGTTCGCGATCGTCGTGGTGAGAAACGAGAACGCCACCGGCTCGTCATCCGCGGCCTGCATATCGAGGCCGGACCAGTCGATCGACCCGGAGGCGAGACGCGCCGGCGTGCCGGTCTTCAGCCGTCCCATGCGAACGCCGAGCCCGTACATGCGATCCGAAAGTTTCAACGCTGGCGCGGCGCCCATCCGTCCAGCGGGTATCTTCGTCTCGCCGAGGTGGATCAGGCCATTCAGAAATGTGCCGGTAGTCAGCACCACTGCCCCGCCAGTGAATGTACGGCCGTCAGCCGTTACGACGCCATGCACCACACCGTCGTCGACGATCAAATCCTCCACCGCGCCTTCGACGATCTCCAAATCCGCCTGAACCGAAAGTGCCGCCTGCATAGCCTGACGGTAGAGCTTGCGGTCGGCTTGCGTGCGCGGTCCTTGGACGGCCGGACCCTTGGAGCGGTTGAGCAGGCGAAACTGGATGCCGGCGGCATCCGCGACACGACCCATCAGCCCATCGAGAGCGTCGATCTCGCGCACGAGATGGCCCTTGCCGAGCCCGCCTATCGCCGGGTTGCACGACATCTCCCCGATGGTCGCCGCGGAATGGGTCAGCAGCGCCGTGGCCGCTCCCATCCTCGCGGCCGCAGCCGCGGCCTCGCAACCGGCATGGCCGCCGCCAACCACGATGACGTCGAATTTTCTGGTCTCGGTCATGCCGCTGTACCAAATCGAAAAAGGGCGCCGGGATGAAAGTACCGGCAAGCAGATGTTCTTACTTTTGCGAGAGCTTATCGAACCGCGAGGTTGGTCGGGCGGTCGCGCGCAACAAAGGGCGATTACACGCCCCGTCGGCGCCGTAACCTACAATTCGCCGACCGGCCGGTAAAGCAGGTTCGCAGCCGTCACCACGGCCGTTTCACGTGAAACACACCGCGACCTGGGTGCGGATGAAATCGACTCACTTACCGATGCAGAAGCGGCGGAACACGTGATCGAGGACGTCATCGACGTCGATTCGGCCTGTGATACGGCCGAGAGCGGAGGCTGCGCGGCGCAGGTCCTCGGCGCGAAGTTCGACATGGTTGGCATCGCCCGTCAGGAATCGGTCGAGGTCCGAGAGGCACTGCGAAACGAGGCGGCGGTGGCGATCGTGTGTCAACAACGGCTCTTCGGCGGAGCCCGTGCGCTCGCGCGCAATGGCCCCAATTCGAGCGGTCAGTACATCGAGCCCGACGCCGCCTGCAACCGAGATCGCGAGCGCATCATCGGTAAGGGAGAGGGAGTCATCGCCGCTCTTCAGGTCGATCTTGTTGACAACCAGCAGAATGCGGTCTGCGATTGCCAGCAGTTCGGCAGGCAATACCGGCTCCGGGTGATCGACATCGGTCAGCCACAGCACCAAGTCGGCATCCGTCGCCGTCACCAGCGATCGGCGGATTCCCTCGCGCTCGACCATGCCATCGGCTTCGCGGATCCCGGCCGTGTCCGAAAGGCGGATCGGCAGGCCATCGATATCCAGCCGCACTTCGATCACGTCGCGCGTCGTGCCGGCCTCTTCCGAGACGATGGCAGCGTCCCGCTGCGCCAGAACATTGAGCAGGCTCGACTTGCCGACGTTGGGTGGTCCCGCCAGGACGACGTGAAAGCCGGCGCGCAGCATCTCGCCGCGACGACCGTCATCGAGGTGGCGGCGGATCGCTTTGGCGAGGTCTACGACCACGGACTTCCCGGCGACGAAGGCGTCGAACGCGATGTCGCCCTCGTCGGAAAAGTCGATCGCAGATTCGACCAGCGCCGCAGCATCGATCAGGCTCGCGCGCCAACCCTCATAAACGGAGGACAGCGCGCCGCGCGCTTGGCGTAAGGCCTGACGCCGCTGCGCTTCGGTCTCGGCGTCGATCAGATCGGCGAGGCCCTCGGCCTCAACCAGATCGATCTTGCCGTTGTCGAACGCACGGCGCGCGAACTCGCCCGCCTCAGCGGGCCGGCATCCCGGTATCAGCGCCAGCGCCGCCAGTACGGCGCGAACAACAGCGACACTGCCGTGAAGCTGCAATTCCGCGACATCCTCGCCGGTGAAACTTTTCGGCGCCGGAAACCACAGCACGACGCCGCTATCGAGGTGCTCAGCCGTCGTCGGGTGGATGATTTTGCGTCCCGATGCGATGCGCGGTTTCGGCCGCGGCCGGGCCATCAGGTCGAGCGCCACTCCCGCCATCGGCCCGGAAATGCGGACGACAGCCACTCCGGCGCGGCCTGGTGCTGACGACAGGGCAAAAATGGTCGGTTGATCGCTCATGGCAGGACGCCCTCCGCAACGAGAAAGCCCGCCGAATACGTTCGGCGGGCTTTATGAAATATCGGCCAGCGACGCTCCGCGGAAGCGGCGATCACGTGTTCATCTGGGAGAAGAAATCGGAGTTGGTCTTGGTCGACTTCAGCTTGTCGATGAGGAACTCGATGGCGTCCATGGTGCCCATCGGGTTCAGGATGCGGCGCAGAACATAAACCTTCTTGAGTTGGTCCTTGGCGACCAGAAGGTCTTCCTTGCGGGTGCCGGAGCGCGCCACGTCGATGGCCGGGAACACACGCTTATCCGATACCTTCCGGTCGAGAATGACTTCGGAGTTACCCGTGCCCTTGAACTCTTCGAAGATCACCTCGTCCATACGGCTGCCGGTATCGACCAGCGCGGTGGCGATGATGGTCAACGAGCCGCCCTCCTCGATGTTGCGTGCCGCGCCGAAGAAACGCTTCGGCCGCTGCAGCGCATTGGAATCGACGCCGCCGGTCAAAACCTTGCCGGATGAGGGAACAACCGTGTTGTAGGCACGACCCAGACGGGTGATCGAGTCGAGCAGGATGACGACGTCGCGCTTGTGCTCGACGAGGCGCTTGGCCTTCTCGATCACCATTTCCGACACCTGCACATGGCGTGTCGGCGGTTCATCGAAGGTGGAGGAAATAACCTCGCCCTTCACCGAGCGCTGCATGTCGGTGACTTCCTCGGGCCGCTCGTCGATCAGCAGCACGATGAGATAGCACTCGGGGTGATTGGTCGAAATGGCGTGCGCGATGTTCTGCAGCAGCACCGTTTTGCCGGTGCGCGGCGGCGCCACGATCAAGCCGCGCTGGCCTTTTCCGAGCGGCGCCACGATGTCGATCACGCGGGCCGACAGGTCCTTGATGGTCGGGTCCTCGATTTCCATCTTCAGCCACTTCGTCGGGTAGAGCGGCGTCAGATTGTCGAAGTGAACCTTGTGTTTCGTGGCCTCGGGGTCCTCGAAATTGATGCGCGAGACTTTGAGCAGCGCAAAATAGCGCTCACCATCCTTCGGCGAACGGATGTGCCCCTCGACGGTATCGCCGGTGCGAAGGGCAAAACGGCGGATCTGGGATGGCGAAACATAGATGTCGTCGGGACCGGGCAGATAATTGGCGTCCGGCGAGCGCAGGAAGCCGAAGCCGTCCTGCAGCACTTCGACCACGCCCATGCCGAGGATTTCGGTATCCTGACTGGCGAGCTGCTTGAGGGTGGCGAACATCAACTCCTGCTTGCGCATCGTGGAGGCGTTCTCGACACCGACCTCTTCAGCGAAACTGAGCAGCTCGACAGGAGTCTTGAGCTTCAGGTCCTCGAGTTTGACTTCTTTCATGGGAGGCTCCGAAAAGGCATCGGCGGCGCAAGGCGGGAAGAGGTCGAACCGTGCCGGTCATGGGGTGGGAAGCGTCGGGAAAACTCTCGTCGTGCGCGGTGTGCCGCGCGATCCGAAACGCCCGGCAACCTCTTGCGCAGCGGGCGAACTCGAAAGCCAGAGGGGCCGCGAGTCGGATGGAGATAAGTGAAGCATAACAGAACCGCCGGCCGGACGGAAGTCGTGTCCGGCGTGGTCGATAAGTGGCCAGTCGGGCCGAGCCAAGGCGGCATTACCCACGGCTGACGACTTAGGACGGGGGACTTAGAACGGCTTGACAATGACGAGAATGACGATGGCGATCATCAGCACCGTGGGGACTTCGTTGACGATGCGCCAATGCCGCGGCGGCTTTTCATTGCGATCCTCGTTGAAGGCGCGGACCGCCGCCGAAAAATAACCGTGCGCTGCTGAAAGCAGAACCACGCCCAGAAGTTTCACGTGAAACCATGGCGCCGAGAAGAACCCAGCCTGCCAGGCGAGCCACAGACCGAGAACCCACGAAACGATCATCGCCGGGTTCATGATCAGGCGCAGCAACCGCCGCTCCATCACCTTGAACGTCTCGGATTGCTGGGAGCCCCTCGGCGCATCGCAATGGTAGATGAACAGGCGCGGGAGATACAACATACCGGCCATCCACGAGATGATGGCGACGACGTGCACGGCTTTCACCCAGAGATAAGCCGCGTCCCCCATCACGAAGATTGCCGATGCAGTTGCAGCAACTGTGATCGCGATGGCGGTCGCCGCGCGGATGGCCGTCGTCCGGGTTGTCTGCTGTTCGCTCATCAGAAAGGCTCCGGCTGCGAAATGCGTGCTCGCATCGCATGATTGCTGTTCGACAATTGCGAGATCGCGAACCAGCGTTTAGAGCCTGATCGTCGCAGGTGGAAGCCCATTCGTTTCCGCCTATGACCTATGACAGGTGCTCGATACGATGTTATGAGGCCTTTATCTTGGATGTCATCGCCGTCTACGGCCACATGCCTTTCGATCTCGTCGAAATCCCGCCCGGAGCCATCCAATGCTCGCCGCGCGTTCCGGGCGCTTCACCGCTCGGCGGAGTCGCCACGGCAAGTGCCGCCGAGATCATCATCCATGCACCGGCGAACGTGGTTGAGCGCCAGCGGTTGATCGCCATGGCGTTGAGGGCTCTGGCGCCCGGTGCGCCGCTGACCATCGTGGCGCATAACACCAAGGGCGGCACCCGCCTGGCCAAGGAACTCGAGGCGTTCGGCTGCGAGGTCTCAGCCGATCACAAACATCATCACAAGATCGTCCGTGGCACCCGCCCGGTCGATTTGCCCGCGCGGGATATCGACATCGCCATCGCCGCGGGTGAACCGCGGCTGCTGCTCGACCTCGGCCTGTGGTCGCAACCCGGACTATTCAACTGGGACCGTATCGACCCCGGCTCGGCATTGCTGATCGCTAACATGCCCGTGCTGGCCGGACGCGGTGCCGATCTCGGCTGCGGCATCGGAGTGCTGGCGCGGTCGGTCCGTCAAGGCGGCGAATGCACCGCCATGCACCTGATCGACATCGACGCCCGCGCGCTCGACATGGCGCGACGCAACGTGCCGGGTGACGGTGTGTCGAGCCTGTGGCGCGATGTCAGGACCGCCACGGATCTGCCGCGCAATCTCGACTTCGTCGTATGCAATCCGCCGTTCCATGACGCCGGCCAGGAAGATCATCACCTCGGTCGCATCTTCATCGAGAAGGCCGCGACGATGCTCAACCCGCGCGGCATCCTCTGGCTCACCGCCAATCGTCATCTGCCCTACGAGGCAACGCTGAACACGGTCTTCGAGACCGTGGAGCCGGTCGCCGACGAAGCCGGGTTCAAGGTTTTTGCAGCCCGCAAGGGCGCCGCGGTGAAGCCCGGTGACCGCACTGGACGGGGCCGCCGATGAGCGCGCCGTCGCGGATGCGGCTGGACCGGCTGCTCGCCAACATGGGCTACGGTTCGCGCAAGGATATCCAGTCGCTGGTTAAATCCGGTCTGGTCCGGCTGGATGGCGCAGCGGTCAGCGATGCCGACATGCATGTCCCGGTTGTCACTGAATTGAGCCGGCGCATCGCCATCGGCCGCGAGCCGCTCGACCCCATGCCGGGGCTGGTGTTGATGTTGAACAAACCTCTGGGCGTGACCTGCAGCCACAAGGAAGTCGGGCCGCTGGTTTATGCATTGCTGCCGGACCGCTGGCGAGCACGAAAGCCGCCCATTTCCACCATCGGCCGCTTGGACAAGGAAACCAGCGGACTTTTGCTGTTGACCGACGATGGTCGACTTTTGCACCGCGCCATCTCACCGAAAAGCAACGTCTCGAAGCGCTATATCGCGACTTTGGCACGGCCGTTGCGCGGTGACGAAGGCGAGATATTGGCGTCGGGCACATTGATGCTGGAGAGCGAACAGAAGCCGCTGCTGCCGGTGCTCATGGAAGCTCTTTCGGAAGACGGGGCGCCACAACCTGTCGTCCGGGTGACGCTGACCGAGGGGCGCTATCATCAGGTCCGCCGCATGTTCGCCGCCCTCGGTAATC
>JBKBNR010000146.1:0-7426 GCA_046295315.1 Hyphomicrobiaceae bacterium | reverse complement strand
GCGAGCTGCGGCTCCATCAGGATGATCGCCGGGCTCTCGCCTGAACCGTGGACGGCGTGCCCCTGGATATGCGCGCGGCGGATGCCGTGGCGCAGCTTGCGTATGACGCGGCGCGCCCAGAACCAGTAGTTTTCACCCGACCACGTCTTTTCGAGCGCCGCCAGCGCCGGCGTCGCGACGGACAGGGCGCCGAGGCCGACCAGACGCACCGCGCCATCGCCGACCACGATTTCCTTATGCGCGCGAACGTAATCGTCGAGCGTATGCCAGCCCAGAGCTTCCGTGCGCCGCTTGCAGCCGGGGCATGTGACGCCGTCGGCCTCGCAGGCGAGCGACGCGCAGTACTCGAGCACCGGTTCCAGCGTCTCGCGGTCGAGACCGGCGATAGCCAGGCTTTCGAGCCCCTGGTCGATCGTCGTGTTGTGGCAGGCATGGACGACGGTTGCGACAGTCGCATCGCTGCCGCCGACATGCGGCTCGCCGTCGCGCACCCTGACGGCGACGCCCGTTTGCGGTGCATCGGTCACCGGCGGGCCTCGCACGGACGCCGCGTCATCCCTTCCGCCGACTTGTTGCGCTGCGGCATACTGTCTATGGTTCCCGCCGCTTCACAATTCCGCACAATTCGCACCCTTCCGAAGTCGAGAACAGGTCGAGGTTCTACCCATGAAGAAGATCAAGGTGGCTGGCACCGTCGTCGAGATGGACGGCGACGAGATGACCCGCATAATCTGGCAGCTCATCAAGGACAAGCTCATCCACCCATATCTCGACGTCAATCTCGAGTATTACGACCTCGGCATCGAACATCGCGACCGGACCAACGATCAAGTGACGATCGACGCCGCCAACGCGACGAAGAAGCACGGCGTCGCGGTGAAGTGCGCGACGATCACGCCGGATGAAGCCCGCGTCGAGGAATTCGGCCTCAAGGAGATGTGGAAGAGCCCCAACGGCACCATCCGCAACATCCTCGGCGGCGTCATTTTCCGCGAGCCCATCATCTGCCGCAACGTGCCGCGCCTGGTGCCCGGCTGGACGCAACCGATCGTCATCGGCCGCCATGCCTTCGGCGACCAGTACCGAGCCACCGACTTCCGCTTCCCCGGCAAGGGAAAGCTGACGATCAAGTTCGTCGGCGAGGACGGCACGGTGATCGAGAAGGAGGTCTTCAAGGCCCCCGGCAGCGGCGTCGCCATGGCGATGTACAATCTCGATGAAAGCATTCGTGATTTCGCCCGCGCCTCGCTCAACTACGGCCTGCTGCGCAAGTGGCCGGTGTATCTGTCGACCAAGAACACCATCCTCAAAGCCTACGACGGACGCTTCAAGGACATTTTCGAGGAGATCTACCAGACCGAGTTCAAGGCCGAGTTCGACAAGGCGAAGATCGTCTACGAGCACCGGCTCATCGACGACATGGTGGCCTCGGCCCTCAAGTGGAGCGGCGGCTATGTGTGGGCGTGCAAGAACTACGACGGCGACGTGCAGTCGGATACGGTGGCGCAAGGTTTCGGCTCGCTCGGCCTGATGACCTCCGTGCTGATGACTCCCGATGGCAAGACGGTGGAAGCCGAAGCCGCGCACGGCACCGTGACGCGCCACTATCGCGAGCACCAAAAGGGCAAGGCGACGAGCACCAACTCGATCGCGTCGATCTTCGCCTGGACACGGGGCCTGTCGCATCGCGCCAAGCTCGACGACAACGCCGAACTCGACCTTTTCGCCAAGACCCTCGAGCGGGTCTGCGTCGAGACCGTGGAAGCCGGATACATGACCAAGGATCTGGCGCTCCTCGTCGGCGCCGAGCAGAAGTGGCTGTCGACCACCGGGTTCCTCGACAAGGTCGACGAGAACCTCAAGGTGGCGATGGGTGCGGCCTGAGGCGATGGGGGCGGCCTGAGACGGTGCGTCCGGCTTCGGCGTCGATAAACGTGCGGGCCGGGACCTCATCCCGGCCCGATCGCGTTTACAGATCGCTGCGACGACGCGAGTGGTCGAGGAGGGAACCGATGCCGCATTCGAGGACGTTCAATATCGCCGGGGCGGCAGCGCTCGTCGCGATGCTCTCCGCCGCAGTCGGCGAGACGCCGCACGCGGTGGCGGCGGAGTATCGTAAGGCGCAAGGTGGCGACGCCTCGTACCGATATGACCGCAGACCGGCCCTCGATCGACGCCGTGACGCCAGCCGCCGCTATGATCCGAACAACCTGCCGTCGGGCACCGTGCCCTCCGACATTAACCTCGATGCGCCGGGCGGGCCGGAATCGCTGTTCGAGATCATCCGCCGCAACAGCCGGTGAGGGCTTCCCGGACTTGGCTCGGACGTCGGGTCGCCGCCGTCAGCACGCGCCATGTTCGGCGTCTTCGATCTGTCGGCAACGTCAGGCCATTTTCCTATCGGCTACGCCCGGCGGTGGAATCATCGGCGTTGCCGTCGTCCGCGCCCAGGTGCTAGCGTCCGACTCTCGCGAAAAAATTTCAGAATGTTCCGTGGCATATGACAGAGTTGCATGATCTGCTCCGGTCGATGACACGGCCAGACGCCGTTTGGACGAGTCCGATCAGTTTTGCGGCCGCTGTATCGACGCTTGCGGTGCGCGACTACGGATTTCCCGAAGCAGCCGAGACCCGTGCTTTTGTCGATGGCTTCGGCGATCTCGGCCTCGATGCGATTGCCGTGGCGATCGGCGAGACGACAATCCTCGAACCGGAGGACGTGGCGCCGGCACTCGCCGCCAATCCGGGGAGCCCGCTGCGCATTCTTTTGCTGCAGGCCAAGCGAAACGAGCGCCTCAATCAACACGATGTCGATCTATTCGGCCTTTCGGCACAGCGCTTTCTGACGCTATCGGTCGCCGATCTGCGGCTTTTGAAACCGAACCCGAACGCGCAAGTCTTCATCGACATCCTGCAAGCCATCCGACTTGCACAACCGGCTGCGCTGGCAACCGCCCACGTTACGCTTGTGTTCGCCTATGCCGGACAATGGAAGGACTTCAACACCGTCAATGTGGCGCGGCAACTGGCCGAGCGCAACATCCGCTCGTCGCTTCCAGCACTTCGATTCGAGTTCGTGATCTGGGGCGACACGGAGATCGTCGACGCCGGACATCGCGTCGGCCCCGACCGCCGCAAAACGCTCGCAGCGGTGCGGCTGATGGACCTGCCGGGGAGCGAGGCGAAAGGCTTCATCGGCTACGTCGAAGCGCGGGCAATCGCGATGTTTGCGTCGCGCGAACAGGGTACGGGTCGGGTTCCGCTCGACTTCCTGTTCTTCGACAATGTCCGCGCCGATCTCTCTGCCAGCAAATACTGGGAGCGCGACAACAGCGGCGCGCGGGCGATCGCGAAGGCACTCGGCGAAGGCCGCCAGGGCGAGTTCCTGGTCTCCCACAATGGTGTCGTCATCGTCGCACGAGCGTATGAACTCACCGCCCATGGCAACGAGATCGTGCTCTGCGACCCACAGATCATCAACGGCTGCCAGACCGTCAACACGCTGGTTCGACACTTCTCTGTGCTCGGCAACGCGCACCTGCCGATCAAGATCGTTATCACCGACAACGAAGCGCTCAAGGATCGAATCGTCATCGCCGCCAATACACAAGCCAACATCGAAGACTACGACATTCTGGCGCGGCATCGCGGCGTCCGTGCGTTGGAGCCGTACTTTCAAAACGCCGAAAAGCCGATGCGCCAGCGCATCTGGCTGGCGCGGCGTCGAGGTGAGCAGATCAACTGGCCTTGGAAGCCGGGCGAAACCGACTACGAGCGCGTCGTGACGCCGCGCCATCTGCTGGAAGCCTACGTCGGTGCCGTCCAAGGCCAGCCGCACGTCGTGCATGGCGATCCGGGCAAAACGCTGGAGTTCGCCGTCAGCGGCGAGGCGTTTTCAGTCGATCATGACCCGACGCTCTATCGCGCCCTCGCTTGGCTGATCGTCACAGGCCGGCGATGGGCGCGACGGACAGGGCGCAAATGGCACGATTTGTATTCGCGCGGCGGTCCAGGCTCATACCCCGCACGCCACCATTTCGTATTTGCGCTCTGGCAACTCGCCGAACCCTCACCCGACAGATGCTCGGCTGGGGATTTTGCCCGCAGCGGATCCGCCGACGAGCGCTTCCAGCGACTGATCGACCGTCTGGTCGATGACGGCGACGCGCTCGCCGACGCGGCGGGCGAAGCCGTCGAGCAAGCGGTACGCGCCACCAACCGGCGTCTCGACGCCGATCTGGTCAGACGTGAATTCTTTGCCCGTGCCGTCAGTGATGCGATGAAGGCCGCAACCGACGCGCTGTAAACCGGAGCCTGATCGCCCCTAAGCCTCGGTCGACTGGCGGTGCGGCGCTTCGGCCCGTCGTCGGCAATTGCGATTTGGGCTCAGTGCTCGCGTCACGAGGCGACGCTCGATCCGCGATCAGCGGAATGCCACACCACTGGGGTGCGCCGATGAGCCGTCGCTCCGATAGCGACAGTTCATCAGCCAGGATCACCGCTCGAACTTGCGGAACTTGATGCGGTGGGGCTCGACCGCAGCATCACCCAGGCGGCGCTTCTTGTCGGCTTCATAGGCCTCGAAGTTGCCCTCGAACCACTCGACGTGGCTGTCGCCCTCGAAAGCCAGGATGTGTGTCGCGAGGCGATCGAGGAAAAAGCGATCGTGCGAGATGACGACGACGGAGCCCGGGAAAATCTCGATGGCGCTCTCCAGCGCGCCGAGCGTCTCGGTGTCGAGGTCGTTGGTCGGTTCGTCGAGGAGCAGCAGGTTGCCGCCCTCTTTCAGCAGCTTGGCGAGATGCACCCGGTTGCGCTCGCCGCCCGACAGCATGCCGACCTTCTTCTGCTGATCGGCGCCCTTGAAGTTGAACCACCCGCAATAGGCGCGGCTCGGCACTTCCTTCTTGCCGCCGAGCAGGATCTGGTCGAGACCGCCGGAGATTTCCTCCCACACGGTCTTTTTGTCGTCGAGGTGGTCGCGGTTCTGGTCGACGTAGGAGAGCTTTACCGTATCGCCGACCCTGAGCGTGCCCTTGTCCGGCTTTTCCTGCCCCGTGAGCATGCGGAACAGCGTCGTCTTGCCGGCGCCGTTGGGGCCGATGACGCCGACGATGCCGCCGCGCGGCAGCTTGAACGACAGGTTGTCGATCAGCAGCCGGTCGCCGAAGGCTTTGCTCAGGCCTTCCGCCTCGATGACCAGTTCGCCGAGGCGTGGGCCTTCGGCGATGTGAATGGTGGCGCGGCCGACATCTTCGCGGCCGGCATCCTCGGCGAGCTTTTCATAGGCGGTGATGCGCGCCTTCGACTTGGCCTGACGCGCTTTCGGGCTCGACCTGATCCATTCCAACTCGCGCTTGAGGGCACGCTGCTTACTCTCCTCCTGCCCCTTCTCCACCTCGAGACGCTTCGCTTTCTGTTCGAGCCAGCCCGAATAGTTGCCGTGATAGGGCACGCCCTGTCCGCGATCGAGTTCGAGCGTCCATTCGGTCAGGTTGTCGAGGAAATAGCGGTCGTGGGTGACGAGGATGACGCAACCCGCATACTCTTTCAGATAGCGCTCGAGCCAGGCCACGCTTTCCGCGTCCAGATGGTTGGTCGGCTCGTCGAGCAGCAGGATGTCGGGCTTCGCCAATAGCAGCTTGACGAGGGCCACGCGGCGTTTTTCGCCGCCCGAGAGCTTCGTCACGTCGGCATCGCCCGGTGGGCAGCGCAGCGCGTCGAGCGCCTGCTCCACCTGGCTGTCGAGGTCCCACAGGTTCTGCGCGTCGATCTGGTCCTGCAGCGCCGTCATCTCGTCGGCGGTCTCGTCGGTGTAGTTGGCGACGATCTCGTTGTAGCGATCGAGGATCGCCTTCTTCTCCGCGACACCCTCCATGGCGTTGCCGAGCACGTCCTTGGTCGGGTCCAGTTCCGGCTCCTGCGGCAGGTAGCCGACGCGGATGCCGTCCGCCGCCCACGCCTCGCCGACGAAATCCGTCATCTGCCCGGCCATGATCTTCAGCAATGTCGACTTGCCAGCGCCGTTGAGACCCACCACGCCGATTTTGGCGCCCGGCAGGAACGACAGCGAGATGTCCTTAAGCACCTGCTTGCCGCCCGGATAGGTCTTGGACAGTTTGTGCATGTGGTAGACGTACTGGTGGGCTGCGGCCATCGGAGGCGCCTCTCTGAACAAATTCGACGGGCTCGGGGATCAAATCCGCCTTCTAGTGGATTGTCGGGCGCGGCTCAATGCCCGTTGCGGCCCTGCACGAGCCTCTCGCAACCGCGCGAATGCGCCGCACACTCAGCGGCTTGCGCTCGCAGAGATGAAATCCCAAGTGTTACAATCGGATTTGCTGTGGCGCGTACCGGTACGAGCCGGCGAAACGCGCATCGACTACGGGAGGGGCAGCATGGCAGGTACCAATGCGGCAAGGAAAAAGTCGAGGTTGGGCGCAACGGCCGGGCCGCCAGCAGAGGCGGCCGGCGGGCCAAACCTGATCGCCGATCGCATCGCGCCGCTCAAGGCGCAGCTCGCCGCCCATCCGGTCTATGCCACGCTCGGGTCAGTCGAGGACGTGCGAATTTTCATGCAGCACCACGTTTTCGCGGTGTGGGATTTCATGTCGCTGCTGAAGGCGCTGCAGCGCGACCTCACCTGCGTCAGCGTGCCGTGGAAGCCGACCGGCTCACCCTCGACCCGCCGCTTCGTCAACGCCATCGTGCTGGAAGAGGAGAGCGACGAGGCCAACGGACGACCAGCAAGCCACTACGAGTTGTATCTCGACGCCATGCGCGAGATCGGCGCTGATACCGGACCCATCGAGGGGTTCGTCAAGACTATTGAAAACATCGATAACCTGCCCGCGGCCCTTGCCCGCAGCGATGTCCCGCTCGCTGCGCGCGACTTCGTGCGCACCACCTTCGACTTCATCGCGACCGGCAAGCCGCATGTGATCGCCGCCGCCTTCACCTATGGCCGCGAGGAGCCGATCCCGGACATGTTCCGTACGCTGTTGAAGGGCCTCGCCGGGCAAGGCGCGAAGCTCGACACCATGACGCTCTATCTCGAGCGCCACATCCACCTCGACGAGCACGATCACGGCCCGATGGGGGAGGCCATGCTGACGGAGCTGTGCGGCACCGATCGCGCCAAGTGGCGCGAGGCGGCGGAGGTGGCTGCGCTCGCCCTCGAAGCGCGGCTTGCACTCTGGACGGGAGTCGCCGCGGCAATCACGGCGGCACGCGCGGGCCAGCCGGCAACCCGACGCCGCGTGAGCGGCGCACGAGCCAAAGGCCGCAGCCCGCTCCGCACGCCCGGCGGACATGCTACCAAGGTGTGAGGATCACCGCGTCAGAGGAACAGGGATGCCGCAAGCAAGCGAACGCCGTGAAGCCCAGCGTCACCTCGTGTATTTCGCCGATCCGATGTGCTCGTGGT
>JBKBNR010000145.1:0-7459 GCA_046295315.1 Hyphomicrobiaceae bacterium | reverse complement strand
GCCGTCCATGTTGAACAGCGGGCCGCCGGAATTGCCGCGGTTGATGGCGGCGTCGGTCTGCAGGTAGTCGTCATAGGGACCAGAGTTGATGTCGCGCTGCTTGGCCGAGATGATGCCGACGGTCAAGGTTCCGCCAAGCCCGAACGGGTTGCCGATCGCCATCACCCAGTCGCCGACCAGCAGCTTTTCCGAAGAGCCGAACTTGACTTCGGCGAGCGGCTTCGGCGGCGTCACCTTGAGCAGTGCGAGATCACTCTTGGCATCGCGACCGAGGACCTTGTCGACTTTCAGCTTCGAGCCGTCGTGGAAGTTGATGATGATCTCGTCGGCATCGGCGATGACATGATTATTGGTGACGACGAGGCCCTCCTTGCCGTCGATAACGAAGCCCGAGCCGAGCGACGACACCGAACGCGGTGCGGAAGGGCCGCTGCGGCGATCGAAAAATTCCTCGAAAAGATCCTCGAAAGGCGATCCCTTCGGAATCTCGGGCAGAGGTAGCCCCTGCGGCCCCTTCGTCGATTGCGACGTCGAGATGTTGACCACGGCCGGGATGAGTGGCTCGGCGATCGGCGCCACCGACGGCGGCCCGCGGAAGGCTCCGGCCTGTCCGGTGGCCCATGCCGCGAACGCGACCATCGCCAAGGCGGCGAGCGCGATGCGGCGAGTCGGCTGATTGACGCTCGGGAGCATGTCGAAAACTCCGATTGCAGCGGGTAACCGGTGCGCCCCGCCGGATATGCGCGCGTGTATATCAAACCCACGGGTAACAGGAAATGCGCCAGACGCTGTCGAGCGGGGTTAGCCGGGCGGGAGAGCGAGCCTGATGTCGCAACGGCACCCGGCCACCCACCCGATGGGTAGCGGAACCGTCAGCCGTCACCGCCTCAGCCGCGAACCATCCAGACGACGAGAGCGCCCACCGCGACCGCAAACCAGCCGGCTGCACGAAGTGTCGGTTCAGGCGTCGCAGTGGCCACGGCCAGCATGCGACGCCCGAATTCGGGTGACAGCGCCCAGATCAGTCCCTCGATGACGAGGATCAACCCGACCGCCACGGCAAGGTCGGTCATGGACGTGGCGCTGCCGCCGATGTGCCACCCGAGCCAGGAATGCGCCCGCCCGCCTCGTTGAAGTAGCGGAAGAACTCGGAGTTCGGCGAAATCACGAGACGTGTATCCGACGAGGAGAGGCCATTCTCGTAGGCCTGCATGGAGCGATAGAAGGCGAAGAAGTCCGGATCGCGGCCGAAGGCTTCGGCGAATACGCGGTTGCGCTCGGCATCGCCCTCGCCGCGCAATTGCTCGGCCGTTTTGGTCGCTTCGGCCTTGATGACGGTCGCCTCACGATCGGCGGTGGCGCGGATGCGGTTGGCCGACGCTGCACCTTCTGCGCGGAACTCGGCCGCCTCGCGCTGGCGCTCGGTCTGCATGCGGCGGTAGATCGCCTCGCTGTTCTGCTCGGGCAGATCGGCGCGCTTGATGCGAACGTCGATCACCTCGAGACCGAAGCTCCTCGTCTCGCGGTTCACCTGATCGCGGATCTGGCGCATCAAAGGTTCGCGCTTGTCACGAACCACATCCTGGAAGGTGGCGGCGCCAAGTGCGCTTCGCAGGGATGATTCGAGAATGTTGCCGAGACGCTGGCGGGCGATGTTCTCGTCGCGGACGGTCTTGTAGAACTCGAGCGCGTCCGTGATGCGGAAGCGGGCGAAAGCATCGACGACGAGCCGCTTCTGATCCGCCGCGATGACTTCCTGCGGCGAAGAGTCGAGGTCGAGGATGCGCTTGTCGAAGTAGTCGACGGTCTCGACGAACGGAATCTTCCAGTGCAGGCCGGGCTTGGTGATGGTCGCCTTCGGCTTGCCGAACTGCAGCACGATGGCCTGCTCGGTCTGACGCACGATGAACGCCGACAGATAAATGCCGACCGCGGCGAGGCCGAGCAGCACGACGAGGCTTGCGAGAAGTGGGCGCATGATTACTGGCCTCCCGTCTTGGGGCGGTTCTGCAATTCACCGAGCGGCAGATACGGCACGACGCCGCCCCCGCCGCTGGACGAATCCAGAATGATCTTGTCGGTGCCTCTGAACACGCGCTCCATGGTTTCGAGGAACATGCGCTTGCGTGTCACGTCGGGCGCCTTCTTGTATTCCTGATAGACACTCTGAAACCGCGCCGCCTGACCGACGGCCTCGGCGACCGTCTGCTCCTTGTAGCCTTGCGCCGCCTGCAGAATGCGCTCCGCCTCGCCGCGGGCCTCGGGAACGATCTTGTTGGCGTAGGAGCGGGCCTCGTTCTGCAAACGCTCCTGGTCGGCGCGCGCGGCCTGCATGTCGCGGAAGCTGTCGATGACCTTCTGCGGCGGGTCGACCTTCTGCAACTGCACGCGCGTGATCTCGACGCCGGCGCCGTAGTTGTCGAGCGCTGCCTGCATCAGCTTCTGCACCGCCTGCTCGGTCTTCTGGCGGGCGCCGGTAAGAATCGGCGTGATGTCGTTCTGGCCGACCACCTCGCGCATGGCGCTCTCGGCGATCTCCTTCACCGTCGTCTCGGGGTTCTGGATGTTGAACAGGAACTGTTCGGCGCCGGTCTGCCCCGTCTTCGGGTCGACGACGCCCGGCCGGATGCGCCAGAAAACGACGAAGTCCACATCGACGATGTTTTCATCGCCGGTCAGCATCAGGCTTTCCTCGGGCACATCGCGTGCCGCCGTGCCGCCGCGCGACCCGATGGTGCGCAGGCCGATTTCGATCGAGTTCTCGCGCGTCACCTTGGGCAGCAGCACCTCCTCGATCGGATAGGGCAGGCGGTATTGCAGGCCGGGGCCGGTCCAGCGGTTATACTCGCCGAAACGCAGCACGATGCCCTGCTCGTCGGGCTTGACCGTGTAGGTGAAGGCGTAGAACGCCACCGCTGCAACGGCCGCCGCGCCGATCAGGAACATCAGCGGACCGGGTACACCGCTGCCGCCATGCATGACTTGCTTCATGCGGTCCTGGCCGCGCTTCAGTATCTCCTCGAGGTCGGGAGGCTGACCGCCGCCACCGCCGCCCTGGCCGCCACCGCCCCAGGGCCCCTGCCCCCACGGCCCACCACCACCCCCACCGCCGCTTTTCCAGCCGCCACCACCATTCTGATTGTTCCAAGGCATAGATCAGGATCTCTCGCTCTGCGGGGTCCGCGGGAAGGTCAGGACATTTCGGGTACGCACGGCGGCCGTCTCTGGTCTGCCGCGCACCCTTGCGCCCGGTCGGAAAATGAGCGTCCGCTTATAGGCCAGGGGGGGACCTCATGCAAACCGCTTGACTTGGAGATGGTGAGCATGCGCAACGCTTCAAGGCGCGGCTGCCGGATTCATGTTTCGCGGTTCTGCAGCGCCGGCCTTGCGGCAGGGCGCCGTTCCAGCACTCTCAGCACCGCCGCATAGTCGTCATTGAGGCCGCGATCCAGCGTTTGCTCTGCGACGGTCAGCCACTCGGCGCCGGAAAGTTGCGGAAAATGCGCGTCGCCCGCGGGTTCGGCGGCGACTTCGGTCAGATAGACGCGGTCGGCGGCGGGCAACGCCGCTCGGTAGATCTCGGCGCCGCCGATGATCATGATCTCGTCCGCCCCGCGCACCTCGGCCGCCTCGCGCGCCTTTTCGATCGCCGCTTCGATGCTGCCGACGACGATGGCGCCACCTGCGGCGAAGGCCGCATTGCGGGTCACCACGATGTTGTCACGGCCATCCAGCGGCTTTTTCTGCAGGGTCGCCCAGGTCTTACGGCCCATCACGACGGGCTTGCCCATGGTCAGGCGGCGAAACAGCTTGAGATCGGTCGAAAGCCGCCACGGTAGATCGCCGTCGCGTCCGATGACGCCATTCTTTGCGACGGCGACGATGAGGGAGATGGTGGTCTGGACGGCGGGTCTCACCTCAACTCCTGGTCGCCGCGGTCTGCTGGCGAAACTGAAGCCCACAATTCCTTTGAACGGACACCTTCTCGACCGTCTCGAACTCACCCTTCAGCCGGGAAAGCTCGGCGGTTGTGTGATCGTCGCCACCGATCATGAAAGCGGCCGGCCAAAACAGAACTATCGCAACACCCGTTGCAACCGCGTCGCTGGTGGCCTTGGCATCCTGAACGCCAGACAACTGGGACACGCGGCCAGAAATGCGCTGTGCTTCTTCGGAGAGCTGTGGGCATGAATAATTGCTGTACTGCATCGGCGACACGTACTGCGCGGCGATCTTATCGGACGACGAGGCGCAACCACACACCGCCGCAGCAAAGAAAAACGCTACAAAGATTTTCAACATTTTCAACACTTGGAGCTGACAGCGAGCTGAGCGGATCGTTCTGGCCGGCCTGAATTTTCGGTTGCGAACCCACCACTAAAAATTATCCGTAGAGATCGTCCGTCATATTGTCCAGGCACGGACGAACACGAGTCTCGTTCTGAGGTGCGTGCGTTGTATCTCCACAACACGGCAGGCCCGCCCGGATCACCGGGCGGGCCCTTGGCTGTTGCCAGCATACCGACTGTGCGACGGACGTCAGGCGACGAAGAAAT
The DNA here is from genome assembly GCA_046295315.1 of Hyphomicrobiaceae bacterium. GTDB lineage: Bacteria > Pseudomonadota > Alphaproteobacteria > Rhizobiales > Hyphomicrobiaceae > JAEUMD01. The sequence goes on along the minus strand of JBKBNR010000145.1, from coordinate 2,903 downwards.
CGCTGTTGTCGAGGTTGGCGAGTTGGAAATTCTGCAGCGTCACGGACCCATGGGCGCCGAGACCTATGACCACGTTGTGGCCGACCTGCGACGCGGCGCTGCCGAGCGATGCCATGTCGGTGATGCCGTAGTCCGTCAGGTCCAGCCGGTCGACGCCGTTGACGAAATCGGCGATCCGGTCGTGGCCGATGGTAGCGGAGAAAGCGAACACATCCGCACCAGCACCGCCGCGGAAGGTGTCGTTGCCGCTGCCACCCGCGAGCCTGTTGCCCGCCGCCGAGCCGACGATGCTCATCGTGCCGTTGGCAAAGGTCGTTGACGTGACATCCACCGCACCACCGACATACGAAATGTCGACCTGCCGGCCATCGTTGTAGACCACCGAGCGGCTATCGAGAACGCCGTCCGCATAGGTGTTGACCTGGCTGGCGATGGCACCGCGATCGTAGGTCCAGGTGCTGCTCGCCAGGGCGCCCGACGGATCGAAGGTTTCTTCGATCCGCGACCAGTCGTAGCCGTCCAGGGTGTCGACGCGCACCCGTTCGCTCATCACAGACTGACCGCTCGACGTGTCGTAATCGATCTCCCAGCGAACTCCATCGCGCGCTAAATCCACTCGCGATGCGAGAAGCCCTTCGTCGTAGGTCCAGATCATGGATTGGAACGTGCGCGCCGTCCCGACGGCGTCGATGATGAATTCGGTTATGACGCCTTCGCTGTCATACTTGAACGTCCGCGTGGCTCCGTCTTCGAAGTGGGTTTCATGGCGGCGAAGATCGCCGTCGGCTTCGAAACTCCTTTCGATCGACGTGATCCCGTTGACGATCTGCGTCGGGGTCGTGGTGATCGTGACGAAAGCGGAATCTGCGTTGAACGTCGCTGAAAAGGAGCCCATTTCCGTCGACCACTCGACGGCCTCCGCACCCTGCTTGGAGAGCAACTGCCACAAATCGTCCAGCACATAGTCGCCGCCCGTCCAGGCCTCGATCTGCACGACGTCATTTTCTCCGCCGAGTTCGCCGATCAGGTCGAACCAAGTCTCATCTTGCAGGATCAGGCGGACGTCGCTCGCGTCGCTGTCGATGGCTTCGATGCTGGTCAGCTTTGTGCCTATCAGCGACACCTCACCACCGCCTCGAATCTCGATGCGGTCGGTGCCGTTGCCGCCATCGTACACTTCGCCCGCCTCCGTATGGCCGGCGAGGATGACGAACACGTCGTCTCCCTCCCCGCCGAAGAGGCGATCCAACCCTCTGCCGCCCGTGATCGTATCGTTGCCGTCGCCGCCGTCGTAGAAGTCGTCCCCGCCGAGCATGTCGATGGTGTCGTCGGCTTTGGTGCCGAGGAAGTTGTCGTCAGCCTCCGTCGGTACATCCTGGACATTGAACGACGCCGGGCCGGATTGCTGATCCGTGTCACTGCGCAGGCCCCAATTGTCGCGGTTCATCAACGCGGCGCGAAGGAAGGCGGCGTTGCCGGTCGTCGGACCGTTGTAGGCCGTGTTGTCGATCTCGTCGATGGCGATGGCGTTCACACCGTCGAAGAGGCCGGTGGGCAATGCCGATGTCGTTGTTGACGTCGAATCCAACTGCCACGCCGTGCCGTCGTTGTTCAGCGCCGTGATGAAGGTCGGCGAACTCGGCAAACCCTGATAGGCGATGATGCCGTCGCCGTTCTGATTGAAGTCGAGCGTTCCAGAGGTCGTGATCTTGCCGACGGACGCCGAAGTCATCGTCAGCGTCACGACGGTTCCGGCCGCGACGCCGCCGTCCGGCGCGGTCCACGCGATCGTGCCCTCGCCGGTGCGAAAGACGTTGGTCGAACGCCAGCCGTTGTCGGTGAAATTCACCACTTCGCCGGCCGCGATATTACCGAGCACGACAAACGAAAACGAATCCGTTCCGTCGGCGTTATAAGCGACGAACGCGATTTGACCAGCCGTGAGGGCCATAGAAACCTCCCGAAATGCGCGCAGCCGTCATGGCCACGATCATTCAAGGACAATGTCGGACGATGGTTAATTCAGCCTAAAGACATTCTCTTTTTGAAAGAACAACAAATTCACTATTTGCCGCAACAATATATCGCCCGCTTTCGCACGCTGCGAACTGAAGTGATCCATAATGATGGAGCGTCGGGAAAAGCGGAAGTCTGTTGACTGCTGCCGGCCTGCGTCGAAGCCATCGAAGAAACGGCGAAGGACCGACGTCAGAAGGACGCACGGCCGCAAATGTGTCGCTGGTCATAGAGTATTCGCAATGCGGCCGCTGCATCCGATCTTCAGCCACTCGGGGTGAAAAAGGCCGCCATACTCAGAACCGGCGCCGGCATCGCGTTCGCTGCTGTTCGCCGCCGCCCTTTTTCGACCGATCACGGAGCGAGAGTTCGCGGGCCCGCTGGCGCATCGCAGCGATTGGCCGGGCGCATGGTCAGAGCCGTTTCGGCAGGATAGCTGTAGATCACCTGCCCGTCGGGACGACGCACTCCCTCAGGGGTAATCATTGCCGACGTGTCGAGATAACAGGGCTTCCGACACAGGACGACGATGATCTCGGGGCTGCGATCGACCTCGAGGGACGCAGGTGTGGTCACGGTCTGCCGGCCGATCGTCACCGCGGAAAGCGAGCACTGCGCTCCAGGAACACCGGGCGTATCGATGGCGATCTGCTGCGCCACGGGCGATTTTTCGTTTCGAGCGGGCTTCGGCGCCGTCTCGCACCCTGCCAGCGACAGAACCGCGACGCCCGCGATGCACACCGCCACGCGCGGCGACGGTACTTGCCACATGTCACGCATCGATCGGTTCGGGCCCCTATGTCAGAAACGATACCATGTCACGAACACGAAAGGCGCGCACCGGCGCAACGTGACGCGCTGTGCGGGCAAACCGGCGACTGTGCCCG
>JBKBNR010000144.1:1737-7487 GCA_046295315.1 Hyphomicrobiaceae bacterium | reverse complement strand
GCAGTAGTGAACCGGTGGCGATGTCGAAACCGATCGCCGCAGCGCCGAACCAGGTGGCCAGGGTCCAGAATACCGCAGGTGCCAATGACATCAGGGCTATGCCGAGCAGCCGGTCGAGGAGGGCACGCGACGGGTTCGCTGTCGTCTCCGCCGCCTGGCGGTCGAGCGCGGGAGTGACGGCGGCGTTCATAGCTGTCAGCTCCGTTCTGATGGGCGAACCGGTATGCATCGAACGTAGATTTGTGCCAGTTGCTGACATGTTAACGACGGATGTTCCCGTTGCCTGGTCGAAAACCACCGTCAATCGGGGCTTTCGCTCTGTCTCGCTTTTGGGCATTGCCTAGCAACCCGACAGGTTGAGGGGATCGCGATTCCGCGTCATCTGCAAGGCGATAACGCCGCGATCGCCGCTTCATTCCAGGATTTCACGGCCGTGAACGATGTTTCTGTTCCCGCGTTGGCTCGTACAACACCGACCTACGATGTGGCGGTGCTCGGCGGCGGCCATAACGGCCTCGTCAGCGCCGCTTACCTGGCCCTTGCAGGGCTGTCTGTCGTGGTGCTGGAGAAGAACGCGACCGTCGGCGGCGCGGCGATGACGGAAGAATTCGCGCCCGGCTATCGCAATTCGGTCGCCGCCTACACGGTCAGCCTGCTTTCGCCGCGAGTTATCTTAGACCTCGATCTCCGCGCCCATGGCCTCCGCATCGTCGAACGTCCGGCGGCGAACTTCTGGCCGGTCGATGAGACGCGAGGGCTGCTGCTGCCGTATGGCCTTGCGGCACGTCAGCGGGCGCTGGCCGAGTTCTCGCCGCGCGATGCCGAACGCCTGCCGGCCTACGATGCCGCGCTGGAGCGGGCGGCCGGTGTGCTGCGCGGTCTTGTCGCCGAGACGCCGCCCAATGCCGGTGGCGGCATCGTGGAGTTGATCCGCGGCGCGCGCGTCGGCCGCCGGATGCTGGCGCTGTCGCTCGACGACCAGCGCCTGCTGCTCGATCTGTTCACGAAGAGCGCCAGCGATTTTCTCGACCAGTGGTTCGAGAGCGAGGTGGTGAAGGGCGCTTTCGCCTTCGACGGTATCGTCGGGGCCTATGCCGCACCATCGACGCCCGGCACGGCATATGTGCTGCTGCACCATTGTTTCGGCGAGGTGAACGGGAAGGCGGGCGTGTGGGGTCATGCGATCGGCGGGATGGGCGCGATCACGCGGGCGATGGCGGCGTCGGCCCGCGCCGCCGGCGCCGAGATCAGGACGGGTGCCGAGGTCGCGATGCTGCGCGCCGACGACAGCAGGGTCACGGGCGTCGTGCTGGCGACGGGTGAAGAGGTCCGGGCCCGCGCCGTCGCCTGCAACATCTCGCCCAAGCTGCTGTTCCGCGCCTATGTGCCGGAACATCTGACGAGCGAAGCCGAGCGCCGGCGCTTCACAGGTATCAGGACCGGGTCCGGCACCTTCCGCATGAACGTGGCGCTGGGCGAGCTTCCCGACTTCACATGTCGCCCCGGCCGCGCACCGGGGCTGGCTCACCACGGGTCCGGCATCATCATCGGGCCGACGATCGGCTATCTCGAGCGCGCCTATCTCGACGCCCGGCGTGACGGCTGGTCACGCGAGCCGGTGGTCGAGATGCTCATTCCGTCGACGCTCGACGACAGTCTGGCGCCATCGGGCCGGCATGTGGCGAGCCTGTTCGTGCAACATGTTTCGCCGCGCCTTCCCGATGGGCGTTCGTGGAGCGACCCGCGAGAGAAAGAGGCCTTCGCCGATCAGGTGATCGCGACGGTCGACCGCCATGCGCCGAACTTCAAGGCCAGCGTCCTAGCGCGGCAAGTGCTGTCGCCGCTCGATCTCGAACGACGGTTCGGGCTCGTCGACGGCGATATCTTCCACGGTCAGTTGTCGCTCGACCAGTTGTGGGCGGCGCGGCCGGTGCTGGGAGCGGCGGACTATCGCAGCCCCAGTCCTGGCCTCTACTTCTGCGGTTCGGGCGCACATCCGGGCGGCGGTGTCACGGGCCATCCGGGCCGCAACGCGGCGCGCGAGATCATCGCCGACCTGTCGGCAAGTCCCATCGCCCGCGCCCGCCGCGCCTTGTCGCGGAGGCGATGAATTCCATATGTCGCGGGTCGCGAATTGCCTGTATCACGGCACCGACCGACACTCGGAGGATACGGGCGTGACACTGATGGATCGAGGCCCCGCCAACGGCACCGGCATCGCGCCGGAGAGCTATCGCGCCCTGATGCGCCATCAGGCCGGCGCCGTGACGGTGGTCGCAACGGGTCATGGGGAAACGCGCGCGGGCCTCACCGCGACGGCATTCTCGTCGCTGTCCGACAGTCCGCCGACGGTGCTGGTGTGCGTGCGCCGCACGGCGAGCGCCCACGACAGCATCATCACCGCGCGCCGATTTGCGGTCAACATCCTGTCGCTTGCGCAGCAAGGCATCGCCGAGCGGTTCTCCGGCAAGGGTGGCTTTCGTGGCGCGGCCCGTTTCGAGGGCGCGTCCTGGTCGACGCTGAGAACCGGCTCGCCGGTGCTCGATGGCGCGCTCGCCAACCTCGATTGCGAACTCGTCGAGCATCACGTGTTCACGACGCATTCGATCGTCATCGGCCACGTCGTCGATGGACGCTTCGACGCCTCGGCCGAGCCGCTGCTCTATTTCCGTGGCGACTACTGGAACATCGGCAGCGCCAACGGTGACACGGGCGGGCGGTAGATGCTGCGGGTCAACGACGAGATTGAGATCGACGAGGCGGAGCTGGAAGAACGCTTCGTGCGCGCCTCGGGACCGGGCGGACAGAACGTCAACAAGGTTGCGACGGCAGTCGAGTTGCGCTTCAACGTCCGCGTCTCGGCGGCGCTGACGCCAGCGGTCCGCCATCGCCTGATACGTCTCGCCGGGCGGCGGATGACCGACGACGGTGTGCTGATCATCAAGGCCGAACAGTTCCGCACGCAGGAGCGCAACCGCGACGATGCACGCCAGCGGCTGATCGAACTGATCCGCGAAGCAGCGGTGCCGCCAAAGCCGCGCATCAAGACGCGCCCAACTCTGGCGTCGAAGACGCGGCGGCTCGACGGTAAGAGCAGACGCGGCGCGGTGAAGAAGCAACGCTCGGTGCGCGATTTCGATTGAGCCCGGTGCCAACCCACGACTGCAGGACGACGCCGATGCCCCGCCTTGCCGCGAACTTGAGCTTCCTGTTCACCGAGGTTGATTTTCTCGATCGCTTCGCAGCGGCGCGCGATGCCGGGTTCGTCGGTGTCGAATTTCTGTTTCCCTATGCATGGGCTCCTGGCGACTTGAAGCAGCGGCTCGACGACAACGGGCTCGAGCTCGCTCTGTTCAACATTACGCCCGGTGACTGGGAGAAGGGCGAGCGTGGGCTTGCGGGCCTCGAAGGTCGCGAGGACGAGTTCCGTCGCGGTGTCGAAGTAGCCCTGCACTACGCTCGCGCGCTCGGCTGCCGGCGCCTGCACGCCATGGCCGGGCTTGCGTCACACGGCGCCGATCTGTCGACCTATGTGCACAATCTCGCCTGGGCGGCGGAACGTGCGCGGCCTGACGGTATCGACATTCTGATCGAGCCGATCAACACCTTCGACATGCCGGGCTACCTGCTGTCGACGGCCGGCGAGGCGGCGCAGATCATCGCGGCGCTCGGCCTCAGCAACGTGCGCCTGCAACTCGATCTCTACCATCGCCATCGCATGGAGGGCGACGCGCTCGCGGCGGTCAGCGATTATTCTGCGCTCGTCGCGCACTATCAGATCGCGGGGCCGCCCGATCGCGGCGAGCCCGTCCCAAGCGAACTCGACGTGCCGGGGCTGTTCGCCGCCATCGACGCGACGGGCTTCGACGGCTTCGTCGGCTGCGAATACCGGCCGCGCGCGGGAACTTTGCCAGGGCTCGGCTGGCGGGCGCTGGTTTGAGGTTCGCAGTGTCTGCAACCGCTCAGCGATTGGTGAGCTTCAGCTCGATGCGGCGGTTCCTGCGCAGGCTCTCCTCGTCGTTGCCCTGCTCGATTGGCTGGAACTCGCCGTAGCCGGCGGCGACCAGGCGCTTCGCCGGCACGCCGCGTGAGGCGAGGAACTTGACCACGGAAACGGCACGCGCCGTCGACAGCTCCCAGTTCGACGGGAAGGCTGCGGAGTTGATCGGACGAACGTCGGTATGGCCGTCGACCTGCAGCGCCCAGTCGATCTCCGGCGGGATCTGCTCCCCAAGTTCTAGAATGGCTTTGGCGAGGCTTTCCATCGCCGGCAGTCCCTCCGCCGACATGCTCGCCTGACCCGACGCAAACAGCACTTCGCTCTCGAAGACGAAGCGGTCGCCGACGACGCGGATGTCCTTGCGCTCCTTGAGCAGCTCACGCAGGCGTCCGAAGAAATCGGACCGGTAGCGCTGGAGTTCCTGCACCTGGCGCGCCAGCGCCGCGTTCAACCGGCTGCCGAGATCCTTGATGCGTTCCTGGCTGTCGGAATCGCGTTTCTCGCTGGCTTCGAGCGCCGCGTTGAGCGCGCCGATCTGCTTGCGCAACGCGAGCAGTTGCTGATTGAGCAGGTCGACTTTTGCGAGCGCCTCGTCGGAGATCTTCTTCTGCACGTCGAGATCACCCGTCAGCGCCGCGATGCGGTCGGCCTGCGTTCGGCTCTGCTCGTCGCCCGAAAGCGACAACCCTGATATGCGTGCGTTCTCGTCGCGCAGGCTGGCCAGTGTCGCCTGCAGAGCGGCGAGTTCGTCGGCGGCGGATTTGGCTTTGCCCTTTTCGAGTGACAGCAGGCTCGTCAATTCCGCGATTTGGCGCTCGAGACGGCGCAAGGCATCGTTCTTGCCGCTCGCTTCCTGGCCGGCGAAGTACTGGGCCAGCATGAAAATCGACATCAGGAACGTGACCACGAGCAGCAGCGTCGAGAGCACGTCGACGTAGCCCGGCCAGAACTCGCCGTAGTCACCGCCGCGACGGTTGCGTCCTCGCGCCATGCCGCTCAGCTCCGGTTGCGATCAGGTACTACGGCGGCCGAGCGCCGCCGACAGATCCTTGAGCACGTTGGCGACCTCGGTCTGCTGCGCCGCCTGCTCGTCGACCCACTCGCGAACGACCTGCTGCTCGGCGCGCATCTGCCCGACCAGTTGATTGACGCCTTCGGCCAGTTCCCGCACGTCCTTGATCGGTTGCGGCTGACCGATGGCAGGCTGCGCATCGAGCTTTTCCGACAAATCCTCGAGCACGCGCTGGATGTCGAACAGAGTTGCGGAAAGCTGGCGGGTGACGGCATCGCTGGTGGCGCTGGAGCCGACGGCGCCCGCCGGTGTCAGCTCGGTCATGCCGGACAGCCATTCCTCGAGTTCGTTATAGAAGCGGTTGTGCGCGTGCGACGCCTGCAACTCGAGAAAGCCGAGGATCAGCGAGCCGGCGAGGCCGAGCAGCGATGACGAGAACGCCGTGCCCATGCCCTTCAGCGGCGCGGCGAGACCGCTCTTGAGGTCGTCGAACAATCCGACCGTGTCGCCGCCCTTGGTGTCGATGGCGCTGATGACGCCGCCGACCGCCTGGATCGTTTCCAGCAAGCCCCAGAAGGTGCCGAGAAGCCCGAGGAACACCAGCAGGCCGATCAGGTAGCGGCCGGTGTCGCGAGCTTCGTCCAGACGCGATGCGAGACTGTCGCGGATGGCGCTCATCGAAGCGGTCGAGAGCGACAGCGCGCCGGTGCGATCGCGCAGCATCTTGGCCATCGGCAG
>JBKBNR010000144.1:0-1727 GCA_046295315.1 Hyphomicrobiaceae bacterium | reverse complement strand
GGGTTGTGCGCCATGGCGATGCCGGGATCGGAGACGCGGAAGTCGTTCACCCAGCGGATTTCGGGATAGAGGCGCACAACCTGCCGGAACGAATAGAGGATGCCGAACGCCAGCACCGCAATGATGAGACCGTTGAGGCCCGGATTGGTCATCACCGAGACCACGAGCTGCTCGTGCAGAATAGCGCCGATGAGAACGACCAGCGTCAAGAAGATCAACATCCGGACGAGAAACAGTCCGGGAGGCGTCAGCGTGCGGTTCATCGCTGCCGCATCGACTGGCCGTTTGCGTGCCATGCGTCGTTCTCCGCTTCACGTGCACCCGCGGCGCCGGGACTGTCGCAACACACAGCGCCTCGCTCGCTTTCGCTCGGGCGAGCGCAAGCCGAACAGAAACCGGCTCTCACCATAACCCGGCCGGCTTCCCGTCGTGCGACAATATGAGCGGCAATTTGGCCACACCGGGGCGGAGCCCCCGCAACGACTGGCCGACCGCACCTGCGGCCGCCGCTCGCGCCGTTCAGCCGTTTGCGGTGGGAAGCGGATAGGCCTCCGGCGGCGGGTCGCCGACGAGCTTCAACATGCCCTTGTGGACGGCGAGATTGCCGCACACCACTTCACCACGGTCGAGCATCTGGTCACCTCCGGAGAGATCGGTGCAGATGCCGCCCGCCTCGCGCACGATGACGATGCCAGCCGCCATGTCCCAGGGCTGGATGTTGCGCTCCCAGTAGCCATCGAAGCGGCCGGCGGCCGTCCACGCGAGATCTATGGCCGCCGACCCGGTGCGGCGGATGCCGGCGACGTCCTGCATGGCCTCCTGCATCTCGTCGAGGAAGCGCTTGTGGCCGACGCGCCCGCGATGCGGAATACCGGTCGCGACAACGACGTCGGCGAGTGACTTGCGCGCCGCGACACGCAGGCGCCGCTTGTCGTTGAGAAAAGCGCCCTTGCCTTTCTCGGCGGTGTACAACTCGTCCATGATCGGATTGTAGATGACGCCGGCGACCAGTTGGCCCTCGCGCTCGAGGCCGATCGAAATGCAGAACAGCGGGATGCCGTGCAGGAAGTTGGTGGTGCCGTCGAGCGGATCGACGATCCAGCGATGGGTGGCGTCGCGGCCGGGCAGCGCGCCACCTTCCTCCATGAGGAAGCTGTAGTCGGGCCGCGCCTTGGACAACTCCGCATGGATGATCTCCTCGGCGCGGAGATCGGCAGCCGAGACGAAGTTCGCAGGCCCCTTGATCGAAACCTGCAGTTGCTCGACCTCGCCGAAATCGCGGGCCAGACTTCGACCCGCCTTGCGGGCGGCGCCGACCATCACGTTCATCAGGGCGGAAGCTGGCATGGCGGTTCTCGTAGCTCGGGACTGTCAGGGCTCATGGTGGCCTAACGTCTCGGCGGATCGGTTGCAAGGTGCGCTGCTGACGCGGCGCCCGCCAATCGGCATGCCCATCGCCGAGCCCGGAGATGCAGGCGGCCGGAACGGCGACGTTCCGGCCGCCTGCATTGCGACGGGGGGTAGAGGGCCCACGCCGTAATGCCAGTGCGACCTATTGCCGGTTGGCGGTTCTGACCGGTGCCGCCAGGAGGTCGGCGATGAGATGGCCGTCGGCGGTTTGCAGATAGTGCTCGCCGGGTGTGACGTAGCGCTCGGAGCGGCCGGCGAGTGCCGGCACCGCGTTCATGTCCTGGCTCCAGCCGGCGACGACGCTGTCGCCCGCGAAC
>JBKBNR010000143.1:0-7519 GCA_046295315.1 Hyphomicrobiaceae bacterium | reverse complement strand
CTTCACGGGCTGCGGTCGCGAGCGGCGGGGGCGTGCCGCCCCGGTGCGGCGCGGGCGACATAGAGTTCCGGACATGCCGCCGCAAGCGGGCCCGGACGAGCCGACTGAAAGGGGACGAGTGTTGCAGGCCCATCGACCGATCCGTTTCAACGCCGCCATGCGGACATCTCTCGTTATCGCCGTGGCGTGGGGCACAGGCGCGGCAACGGCCATGCCGTCAGCGGCACAAACGCCACCGGCCCCACCCCCGCAGGCGACGCCCGCACCGGTCGCACCCGCCATCCCTGTTTCGCCAGCCCCGAAATCTCCGAGCGCCGAGGAAGCGAGTTACCGCACGGCGGCGAACGCCATCATCGCACCGGTTCTTTCGGCGGCCGTCGACCGCGCCGACCTCGACCGCGTCAAGCAGGCCTTTACCGCAATCGGCGCCGCCGACATCAACAAGGCGCGGGCGCTGGCCGCGGACATCTCGCATCCGACGGCGAAGAAACTCGTTGCCTGGTACGCTCTTTCGCGCGGCTACGGTGCCGCGCGCGACTACCGCGCGTTCCTTGCCGAAAACCCGACGTGGCCGCAGCGCTGGCTGTTGCAGCAGCGCATGGAGGAAGCGCTCTTCACCGGCGGCGGCGAGGCGGCTGAGATCATTTCATACTTCAAGGATGCCGAGCCGCAGACCGCCACCGGCGGCGCCGCATTGGCGTCCGCATATCTTTCTCTCGGCGACAAGGCGAAGGCGCGCGCGCTCGCGGCTCGGGTGTGGCGCGAGGAGGACATTCCAACGACTCTGGAAACCGGCTTCCTCGAGCGCTTCGGCAGCCTGCTGACGCCTGCCGATCACCGCTGGCGGCTGGACCGCTATCTGATGGGCGACCGGCGCTGGAAGGATGGGCGGAACGCTCGCGCCGCGTTCGTCCGACGCCTTATTCCGCTGCTGCCCGAGGCCGAACGCAAGAAGGCGGAAGCGAGATTGGCGGTCTATCTGCGCTCGGCTGCCGCCGAAAAACTGATGAGCGCCTTGCCGAGCGGCGACGCCGGCGACTGGGGCATGGTGTTCCAGACCATTCAGATGCAGCGCCGCAAGGGCAACATCGCGGCAGCGAACAAGCTGATGCTGTCGGCGCCGCTCGACACGGCGAAGATCGTCAGCCCCGACGACTGGTGGGAGGAACGCCGCGCACTCGCCTACGAAGCGTTGGAAAAGGGTGACGCCAAGCTCGCCTACCGGCTGGTCGAGAACGCCGGCGCGTTATCGGTCAATCCGCTCAAGGCGCAGCAATTCATGGCTGGATGGATCGCCAAGCGATTCCTGGACGACAACGCCCGCGCCGAAAAGCACTTTCGCGCTTTCGCCGCCGCCGCCGACGGCCCCTTGAGCCGCGCCAAAGCCGGATACTGGCTCGGCCGCGTACTCGACGCGATGGGCAAGCAGGACGAATCGCGCCAGCACTACGCCCGCGCCGCGAAGGAACGCGACACCTTCCACGGCCTGCTGTCGCATCTCGCGCTGAAGCCCGGCGCGCAGAACATCGACATCGCGCCGCCCCTCCTGCCGACGGACGAGGAGGTGCAGGCGTTCCGCTCACTCGACTCGGTATTGGCGCCGGTGATCGCCAAGAACGCCGGTCTCGGCGGCGACGTGTTCCGCCCGTTCCTCGCCAACAGCCGCACGGCGCGTAACAGCGAGGCCTGGTCCGGCCTCGTCGCGCACCTCGCCGAAGCACTCGGCGACACGCAAATGTCGCTGCGCATCGCCAAATCGGCGTTGGGCGATAACCACAATCTGCTGATCTATTCCTATCCGCTCGGCGCGTTCCCCGCCTACACGCCACTGACGAAGCCGCCGGAGCCCGCCTTCCTGCTCGGCATCGCGCGGCAAGAGACAGAGTTCAACACGCAAATCGTGTCGGGTGCGGGTGCCCGCGGATTGCTGCAGGTGATGCCGATCACGGCGCGGCACGTCTGCGGCGACTACAAGATCAAGTGCGACATACCCCGCCTGCTCACCGACAAGGTCTACAACACCATGATCGGATCGGCCTACATCGCCGACCGCATGGGCGAGTTCGACGGCAACTATGTGCTGACGCTCGCCGGATACAACGCCGGACCGGGACGCGCGCGCCAATGGATCCGGGAGTTCGGAGACCCGCGCTCGCCGAAGGTCGATCCGCTCGACTGGATCGAGCGCATTCCTTTCGAGGAAACGCGAGAGTACGTGGGCAAGGTATTGTCCAACATCCAGATCTACCGCGCCCGCATCGGCGACCAGCCGGCGTTGCGACTGGAGCGGGACTTGGGGCTCGGCAGGCGTGAAGCCACAGCGCGCCAATAGCCATGCGACATAAGTACAAGCGGCAGCGTGAAATTGTGGTGGACCGGGGCGGTGCAGCAATGGCAACGAGGGCTGCGATACCAATCGAGGGAAAGCCTTAGCCATGCGCGCCACCGCCGCCCCGCTGTTCGACGAGGTTCGCTTCACCGCGCGTGACGGCCTTCGCCTCTACGCCCGCGTGTATCGCGCACAGGGCGAGGCGGCACCTGGTCGTCCGGCGCTATGCCTCGCCGGCCTCACCCGCAACAGCCGCGATTTCCACGTCCTCGCCTCGGCGCTGGCCAGCGATTCCACCCGCCCGCGCGACGTGTGGACGCTCGATACGCGCGGCCGTGGCCACTCCGACCACGATCCCGATTGGCGCAACTACGCCGTGCCGATCGAAATGCTCGACGTGCTCGATCTCATGGTCATGCAGGAGTTGACGGACGTGGCGCTGGTCGGCACGTCGCGCGGCGGCCTGATCGCCATGGTGATGGCAGCAGCGCAGCCCTCGACGATCGGTGCCGCCGTACTGGTCGACATTGGCCCGGTGCTGGAGACTGAAGGGCTGCTGCGCATCCTCGGCTATGTCGGCAAGATGCCGGTGCCGGTGTCGTGGGCGGATGCCGGTCGCGTCGTCGGCGAACTCAACCGCAAGCACTTCCCCAACATCGGCGCTGACGAATGGATCGAGATCGCGCGGCAGCTTTTCAACGAGAAAGGTGGCAAGCCGGTTGCGAGCTACGATCCGCAGGTGGCGCGCTCGATGTCCGTGCTAGAAGGCCCGATGCCGGAGCTGTGGCCGCAGTTCGCGGCGCTCAATCGCGTTCCGGTGATGGTTGTGCGCGGCGAGAACTCCGACCTGTTATCCGCCGCGACCGTCGCCGAGATGGAGCGCCGCCACCCGGCCTGCATCTCACACGTCGTCCCCTCGCAAGGCCACGCCCCGTGGCTGCGCGATAACGACAGCATCGCGGCCATCGCGGAGTTTCTTCGCTCGTCCGACGCGTCGATGCCCGATCACGGAGCGAACCGGGCGCCCGCAGCCGAAGGCCCCATCGTCGCGTGACGCCGGATGTCGAGACGGTGGTCGTCGGCGCCGGCGTCATCGGCCTCGCCATTGCCGCAGAACTGGCCCGTCGCGGCGCCGCGCCGCTGCTGCTCGATCGCAACGCGCGCTGCGGCGCGGAAACGTCGTCGCGCAACTCCGAAGTGATCCACGCCGGGCTCTATTATCCGCACGCCAGCCTCAAGGCACGGCTTTGCGTCGAAGGCCGCGAGCAGCTCTACCGCTTTGCCGCTCGAGCGGGCGTTGCCGCGCAGCGCATCGGCAAGCTGCTCGTGGCGAACGGTGACGCGGAAATCGCGCATCTGCAACGGATCGCCGCGATGGCGGCGCGCAACGGCGTCGCTGATCTCGTGTGGCTGTCAGCGGCCGAGGCGCGCGGTCTCGAACCTGAACTCGTCTGCGATGCCGCATGCTTCTCGCCATCGACCGGCATTGTCGATAGCCACGCGCTGATGCTGGCGCTCGAAGGACAAATCGCGGCGGCGGGCGGCGAGATCGTGCTGCTGGCGGACGTCACGCGAATATCGCACATGCCCGGTGGCGATTTTCAACTGGTGATCGACCGCGACGGCGAGGCGTCCCGCATCACAGCGCGACGGGTCGTCATGTCTGCCGGGCTCGACGCCAGCCGGCTCGCTTCGACACTCTGGCCGCCGATCGCCGTCGGCGCATCGCGCTACACGCCGCCCGCAACGCGCCTCGCCAAAGGGCACTATTTCACGCTCACGGGCAAAGCGCCGTTCTCGCGGCTGATCTATCCGATGCCGGGGGAAGGCGGCCTCGGCATCCACCTGACGCTCGACACAGGTGGTGCTGCCCGCTTCGGCCCCGACGTCGCATGGATCGACGGGATCGATTACAGCTTCGACGACCCGACGGGCGAGCGCCGGCGGCGCTTCGAGGCCGCCATCCGCCGCTGGTGGCCCGGTCTGCCCGAGGCGGCGCTGCAGCCGGGGTACACCGGCATTCGTCCGAAGCTCAGCGGACCAGACGAGCCCACCGCGGACTTCGCCATCCACGGCCCGCGCGACCACGGCATTGCGCGGCTCGTCGCGTTGTACGGCATCGAGAGCCCGGGTCTCACCGCGTCGCTCGCCATCGCGCGCTACGTCGCCGACTTGGCGTTGAACTGAGGTTACCGCCGCCGCCCCTTCGCCAGCCGCCTCTCCAGCGCCTGCGAATACCGCGACATGCCGAAGCAGAAGATCCAGAAGATCAGCCCGGCAAACACGTAGCCCGTCATCGGCGTCGACGGCGAGAACCATTTCGAGTCCGAGGCGATCGACTGCTGCACGATGCCGAGCAGGTCGAACAGCCCGATGATGAGCACCAGGCTCGTATCCTTGAACAGCGCGATCGACGAGTTGACGATGCCGGGGATGACCAGCGTCAACGCCTGCGGCAGCACGATGAGGCGCATCTTCTGCCAGTACGACAAGCCGAGCGCATCGGCCGCCTCGTACTGACCGCGCGGAATCGCCTGCAAGCCGCCTCGCACCACTTCGGCCAGATAGGCGCCGGAGAAGATCGCGACACCGATCAGCGCGCGCAGAAGTTTGTCGACGGTCACACCGTCCGGCAGGAACAGCGGCAACATCACCGACGCCATGAACAGCATGGTGATGAGCGGCACGCCGCGCACGAACTCGATGAATGCGATCGACGCCCAGCGCACGATGGGCAACTCGGATCGGCGAGCCAGCGCCAGGATGACGGCGATGGGAAACGACGCCACGATGCCAGTGATGGCGACGACCAGCGTCACGAGTAAGCCACCCCAGCGCTCGGTTTCGACGACTTCGAGACCGAGCACGCCACCGGTCAGCAGAAAGAACGCGACCACGGGCAACACCAGAAACGTGTAGGCCACCATCCAGCGCTGGCCCGGAAGATTGGGGATTGTCACGCCAAGGATACCGATTGCCATCAGCGCGAATGTGATGTCGACGCGCCAGTGCTGGCTTTCCGGATAGCGCCCGTAGATGAAGAGATCGAACTTGTGCGTGACGAACGGCCAGCACGCACCGGTGCCGGGCTTCGCGCAGGCGGTGCCATCTTCACCGGTAAACACGGCGCGCAGAACCGCCCAGTCGAACACCGCCCACGCGAGATGAGCCGCGATGGCGAAACCAACGACCGTCAAGGCCGCATTGAAGGGCGACGAGATCAGGTTCTCGCGAACCCAGCGCACGGCGCCGCGATTGAGCGGTGGCGGCGGGCGACCCGGGCGCGGCGCGTCGATGCGGTCTCGTTCAGCCGTGCTCATCTCATCGCTCCACCAGCGCCATGCGCGCGTTGAACAGGTTCATGGCGAACGACGTGGCGAGACTGAGGACGAGGTAGACCGCCATCGTGATGACGATCACCTCGATGGCCTGATTGGTCTGATTGAGCACGGTACCTGAAAAGACCGAGACGAGATCGGGATAACCGATGGCGACGGCGAGAGAGGAATTCTTGGTCAGGTTCAGATACTGGTTGGTCAGCGGCGGAACGATGATGCGCAACGCCTGCGGCACGATGACGAGACGCATCGCCTGCCCGCGGCTGAGCCCGAGGGCCGCCGCGGCCTCGGTCTGCCCTTTCGGCACACCCTCGATGCCGCTGCGCACGATCTCGGCGATGAACGATGCCGTGTAGAGCGTCAATCCCGTCACCAGCGCGACAAACTCCGGCAGCAGCGTCAACCCGCCGGAGATATTGAAGCGACCGGGCGTCGGCATTTCGAAGCGCAGCGGCGGGCCGGCGATCAGATATGCGACGACCGGCGCGGCCAGCAGGATGGCGAGCGATGCCAGCAACGTCGGAAAAGGTTTGCCGGTCGCGATCCGCCGCGCACCGGCCCAGCGCGCCAGCATGGCGACCGCGACAACCGCGCCAAGAAGCACCCACACGAATGCGGCGAACCCGCTCTCCGCAAACGGCTGCGGTATGGTGAGGCCGCGCACGTTGAGATAGCTCGAAAACGGCAACTCGATGCTGTCGCGCGGCTGCGGCAGGCCTTTCAGCACCGCGAAATAGATCGCAAACAGCATCAGCAGCGGCGGAATATTGCGGATCACCTCGACATAGACGGCGGCGAGCGCGGCAATGATCCAGTTGCCCGACAGGCGGGCGATGCCGACGATGAAGCCGATCACCGTCGCCAGAACGATGCCGATGCCTGCCACCAGCAGCGTATTGGTGAGGCCGACGAGGAAGGCGCGGCCGTAGGTCATCGTGTTGGAGTATTCGATCAGCGACTGTGAGATGTCGAAGCCGGCGGTGCGATCGAGGAAACTGAAGCCTGAAGCGATATTCTGCTTCTTGAGGTTGGTGACGACATTGCTCGCGATCTCGTAGCCGAGCACTACGATCGCCGCGATCACGGCGACCTGGATTGCCACACCGCGCACGCGCGGATCGAACAGCGGGCTCACCTGCCCGCTGTCTTTGGCCGTTTTTGGTCGTCTCTCACGCACGCGGCGCACGGCGCGCGGCTCAGCGGATCGGCGGCGCGAATTGCAGTCCGCCGTTGGTCCACAGCGCGTTGAGCCCGCGCGCGATCTTCAACCGCGAGGACTGCCCGACGTTGCGCTCGAAGCTCTCGCCGTAGTTTCCGACTTGCTTGATGATCTGGTAGGCCCAGTCGTTGTCGATGCCGATCCCTTTGCCGAACTCGCCTTCCTTGCCGAGCAGGCGCAGCACATCCGGGTTGGTCGATTTCAGCCCCTCCTCGACGTTCGCCGACGTGATGCCGGCTTCCTCCGCATTCAACATGGCGAAGTGCGACCACTTCACGATGTTGGCCCACTGCGCATCACCCTGACGAACGGCCGGTCCGAGCGGTTCCTTCGAAATGACGTCCGCCAGCACGACGTGATCGTCGGTGTTGCCGAGCGACAGACGCGTTGCATAGAGCTGCGAGACGTCCGACGTGAACACGTCGCAGCGCCCGGCATTGTAGGCGGCGAGCGTCTCGGGCAGCTTCTCGAACACCACCGGCTTGTAGTCGAGTGCATTGCGGCGGAAGTAATCGGCGACGTTGAGCTCTGTGGTCGTGCCGGTCTGCACGCAGATGCTGGCGCCGGAAAGTTCCTTCGCCGACGTGACGCCGAGCCCCTTCTTCACCATGAAGCCCTGACCGTCGTAGTAGT
>JBKBNR010000142.1:0-7636 GCA_046295315.1 Hyphomicrobiaceae bacterium | reverse complement strand
TGGCGTGGATGGATTCTCGAAGGGGCGTCGCGCGGTAAGCGTTTCGCGGCAGGGAACATCGAATGGGCGGTGAGCGGCGCGGCGGTTGCGTCGCCCCGAAGTGTCGTTGCGCGCGGGGCGCTCGACCGCGGCCGCGGAACGGATGAAATTGACCGTTCGCGCGGCGCGATCGAGACTCGCGCCCAGACGATCAGAGAGGTCGCGGCGTCGCGGTGTTGCGGGCCGCGCGTTGGTCCGAACGAATGGACGGCGCGTGCGCGGCGAATGCGGGGCACACCCGCACAACGGCCGCCGCTCGACGGCGCAACGGCAATTCAGCGCTCGATCGCCCGCATCCATGATGCGTGTCAGGCGCCGCCGCTGTCGCCGCCGGAGTACCGCGCACTGTTCGACGTCATCGCCGAGGAGATCACACGCAACGGACTCAGCGGCGCACAGACGCTGGTCAACATCGCCGACCGCTGCACGCAACTCGGCATCGAGGTGCGCCGCGACGACGTGCGTTTCGTGCTCGATGTGATCAGCGAGACCGACCCGTGGTTCGAGCAGGGCGCATCGTCCAAGCTGTTCGCCGGCCGCTTCCGCAACTTCGTCGTCGCACGCTGCCGCAGCCAGGGGCTCAGCCTGTCGGCGGACGAACTGGACCTGATCGACGCCTGGTTCGCCGGTGCAACGGCTGCCGCCGCCCGTCCGCAGCAGCGCCAGCAGGCTCCCGCACCGCAGCCGCAGCCTGCGCAGGCGGCCGCAGCGACCGAGCCTGCACCAGAGCGCTGGTGGAACGCGCCCGCTGCCGGCGCAACTGACGACATGAGCGGCGACGAGTTCCCGCGCATCGTGCGCCGCTCCATCCGCTGAGCCGCGAGACTTTATCGAGCGTCGGTCGAGCACCATCTCGCCGCGGCGAGGTGGTGTTCGCATGTCGGGGCCCGGCTTTGACCTTCTGGCCGCGGCAGAGTAAAAGCCTGTTGCTTCAAGGTCGCGCGGCCGGAGCGTGCGCTTCAGCTCGATTGGCCCCATACTCCGGAGGATAGAGCACTCGCTCACCCAGCGCCGGCTCGGACGTCGAACGATCCTGAGGGTGGAGACAGTCCGTTCTTTGCGTGTCGTCCGCGGCCCGTAGAGCAAAGCAGGCGAAAGGCCCCGTAGCTCAACCGGATAGAGCACTCGCCTTCTAAGCGAGATGTTGCGTGTTCGAGTCACGCCGGGGTCGCCACCATCTCGTCTCGGCAAGTTTGCCTGCTAACGGAGAGGCCCCGCCGACGCGAACTCTCCACTCGCCGGCGTCCGCGCTCGGGTGTCGCGGGGCGAGATCGAGATCGAGCCCGACATGGACATGACAGCGGGGCGCCGTATCGCGCGGCGGCCTGAAACGACCGCGGACAAATCCCCGCGTTGGGGGCGGAAAACCAGTCACACAACCCGGGGCAGCTCGGCCGAGGTCGGGCGGGCGCATGCTCAAGGCCCGGTCGTCTTGCGCTCAGACAGAGTAGTATCCTCGATACCACTCGACGAAACGGCGCACGCCTTCCTTCACCGGTGTATCGGGCTTGTAGCCGACGGCGCGCACGAGTTCTGAAACGTCGGCGAACGTATCTGGCACATCCCCCGGCTGCAGCGGCAGAAGGTTCGACTTCGCCTTCATGCCGAGCGCCTCCTCCAGCGCTTCGATGTATTCGATCAGCTTCACCGGCGCATTGTTGCCGATGTTGAAGATGCGGAACGGCGCGTTCGAGGTCGCGGGATCGGGGGTGTCGCTCGACCATGCGGGATTTGGCTCGGCGATCTGGTCGGAAGCACGGACGACCCCCTCGACGATGTCATCGATGAACGTGAAGTCGCGCGTGTGGTTGCCGTGGTTGAAGACGTTGATCGGCTCACCGGCCAGGATGGCCTTGGTGAACAGGAATAGCGCCATGTCCGGCCGCCCCCAGGGCCCGTAGACGGTGAAGAAGCGCAGCGCCGTGGTCGGCAGGCGGAACAGATGGCTGTAGGCGTGTGCCATCAGCTCGTTGGCACGCTTCGTCGCGGCATAGAACTGCAGCGGGTGATCGACACCGACGTGTTCACTGAATGGCATCGCCGTGTTGGCGCCGTAGACCGACGACGTCGAAGCGTAGGTGAAATGCGGCGTATTGGCGTGGCGGCAGGCTTCGAGCAGATTCGTGAACGCGACGAGATTCGACTGCACATAATCGTGCGGGTGCGTCAGGCTGTGGCGCACGCCCGCTTGCGCTGCGAGGTTGACGACGCGATCGAAGGTGTGTGCCGCGAACGCATCGTCGACGGATCGCTGGTCCGCGAGATCGGCGCGGATGAAGGTCCATTGCCCGCCGCCTTTGCCCGACAGTCTTTCAAGAATCGCAAGCCGTGCTTCCTTGATCGCCGGATCGTAGTAGTCGTTGACGACATCGAAGCCCACGACATCGTCGCCGCGCTCCAGCAAACGCTTCGCCGTGTGAAAGCCGATGAAACCAGCGGCGCCGGTTATGAGATGTTTCATGTCTGCTCGAACCTCTGAAGCCTGTCCGGCCATCGAACGAATCGCCGCGCTCGCGCAGCACGGCAGGACTATCGCATGTAACGGCCCTCCAAGACGCCCGTCGTCTTGGTCGTGCCGTCTGCGCGAGCATGACGGTGTCGAAGCCCAAGGGTCGGCGGCTTATGCCTGTCGGCGTCGAGACCAGTCTCGTGGCGCGCTTCGGCGAACTCGAGCGGCTCATCCCAAGCCTCGATCTCGCCATCGCGGACGCGCCGCCGCTCGATCAGGTCGACGACCTTCGAGCGGCGGCGTGCGGGCCGCTTCAACCTTACCGTCAACCACATCAGCGGACGATCGGGCCGCCGCGCCTCATCGTCGACCGTGCAACGGATCGGCAACGCGGGCCCAGACGCCGACGTCGATAGGCCGGCTGGTGAAGCGATAGCCGCTTCGATAAGGCTTGGCAGGCTGCGCGGCGGCGGTTTACCGTCAGAGCCGGTTGCGGCTCGGACGATTGCCGGTGCCGCAACGTCGGTGGTCCGGGGCCGCGATGACGCACTCACACACCATTGGCCGCACGCGCTACGCGTTCGCGTCGCTGAAGGCGCTGCTGGCGAAAGCGTCCCCGCCGCGCGCCGGTGATCGGCTGGCTGGTATCGCCGCCGCCTCCGCCGAGGAGAACATCGCGGCAAAGATGGCGCTCGCCGACCTGCCCTTGAGGGCGATCCTCGCCGAGCCTGTGATCCCTTACGAGGACGACGATGTCACGCGGCTGATCCTCGATCGCCATGACGCCCGCGCCTTCGCCGGGATAGCGCACATGACGGTCGGCGAGTTCCGCGAGCACCTGCTGTCGCATGCGACGAGCGCCGAAACACTCAGCGCGCTCGCGCCCGCCGTGACGCCGGAAATCGCCGCGGCTGTCTGCAAGCTGATGCGCAACCAGGACTTGATCCTCGCGGCGCGGAAGTGCCGGGTCGTGACCCGCTTCCGCAACACGATTGGCTCGCCCGGAACCATGGCCGTGCGGCTGCAGCCGAACCATCCGACGGACGACGCCGCCGGCATCATGGCGGCAATCGCCGACGGGCTCATGTACGGCTGCGGTGATGCCGTGATCGGCATCAATCCTGCGACTGACCAGCCGGCGCGGGTCGCGACGCTGCTGGCGATGCTCGACGACGTCATTCAGCGCTACGAAATCCCGACGCAGGCGTGTGTCCTCTGCCATGTCACGACGGCGCTCGATCTGATGGCGAAGGGCGTGCCGACCGACCTCGTGTTCCAATCCATCGGCGGGACGCAAGCGACCAACCGCTCGTTCGGCATCACACTCGATATGCTGCGCGAAGCGCACGAAGCGGCACGCGCATCGAACCGCGGCACCGTCGGCAACAACGTGATGTACTTCGAGACCGGGCAGGGCTCCGCGCTCTCGGCCGCCGCCCATCACGGAGTGGACCAGCAGACCTGCGAAGCTCGCGCCTACGCCGTTGCGCGCGCCTTCGATCCGTTGCTGGTCAACACCGTCGTCGGCTTCATCGGCCCTGAATATCTCTACGACGGCAAGGAGATCCTGCGCGCGGCGCTGGAGGATCACTTCTGCGGCAAGCTGATGGGCCTGCCGATGGGCGTCGACGTCTGCTACACGAACCATGCCGAGGCCGACCAGGACGACATGGACGTTGTGCTGACGGCGCTGGCCGCGGCCGGCGTCACCTACATCATGGGTGTGCCGGGCGCCGACGACGTCATGCTCGGCTATCAGTCGACATCCTTCCACGACGCACTCTATGTGCGCGAGGCGTTCGGCCTGAAGCGCGCTCCCGAGTTCGAGGCTTGGCTGACGACGATGGCCATCACCGACGACCGTGGCCGGCTGCTGCCGCCCGCGCCCGGACACAGGCTGGTCGCCGGAGCGCAGGTTGGAACTCGCGAAGCAGGGCCCGTTCCATGACGGACACTCCGCGCGACCCCTGGGTGCACCTCGGCCGATGGACTGCGGCGCGCATCGCGCTCGGACGCGCGGGCGCTTCGCTGCCAACCCGTGAGGTGCTGTCGTTCGCGCTGGCCCACGCGCAGGCGCGAGACGCCGTTCATGCGCAACTCGACCGTGCGGCGCTGGCGAAGAAGCTGCGGGCACTAGGCCTGCAAACGGTCAACATCGAAAGCCAGGCCCGCGACCGCGCCACATATCTGCGGCGGCCCGACCTCGGGCGGTGCCTGAGCGACGCCTCGCGCGACCGCATCGGCACTGCCGCCATGGATCAAACCTGCGACGTCGCGCTGATGATCGGCGACGGACTTTCGGCAACCGCCGTCGCCGCCCACGCCGCCGCATTGGTCGAGGCCGTTTTGCCTCACCTGCGATCCCTCGAACTGACGATCGGCCCCATCACCCTCGCCGAAGGTGCGCGCGTGGCGCTCGGCGACGAGGTCGGCGCACTGCTCAGCGCACGCCTCGTCGCGGTTCTGATCGGCGAGCGGCCCGGGCTTTCGGCGGCCGACAGCTTGAGCATCTATCTGACCTTCGATCCGCGCCCCGGCCGCACCGACGCGGAACGGAATTGCATCTCGAACATTCGCCCGGGCGGTCTTGCAACCGATGCGGCCGCCGCCAACCTCGCCTGGCTCGTCAAGGCCGCGCTCGACCTTGGCGCAACCGGCGTCGCCCTCAAGGATCAGAGCGGCGCCAGCCTCGATCCGGCGGCAATCGTTCCAAGCCTCGCCGTTTGACGAGTACCGCGGCGGCGTCGAGTGTGGCATACCTCGTCGGCGAGACCTGTGCCATCACAGCGGTGGGACCGGCCGACCCGGGTGCGAAACAACCGCCACAATCATCAGACCCCCGAAGGCAACGAGATGGCGCGTCCACCCGGCAAGTCCAACGCCCCCGTGAAAAAGCGGTCCACCGACAAGGCGGCGAAAATCGTCGCGCTACAGGACCCCTACGAGATCCTGCGCCTCGAAAACCAGCTCTGCTTCGCGCTCTACGCGGCGACGCGCGCCATGACCAAGACCTACCGGCTGCGCCTCGAACCACTGAATCTCACCTACCCGCAATACCTGGTGCTGATCGTCCTGTGGGAACAGGACGGGGTTACGGTTTCCGACATCGGGCAGCGGCTGATGCTCGATTCAGGCACGCTGACGCCGTTGCTGAAGCGGCTTGAGCGCATGGGGCTGGTGCGCCGTGAGCGCAGCCATGATGACGAGCGGGAGGTGCGAATCTCGCTGACCGAAAAGGGGCGCGGATTGCGCGACGAGGCCCGCGATGCGCGATTGTTCGTCGCCTGCCGTCTCGGCATGTCGGAAGCTGCCATCCGCGATCTTCGCGCCGACCTGATGGACATGGTGCGACAGCTCGATGCGGCAGAGGTGGAGGCGGACGTCGAGGCCGTGCCCGAAGATTGACGCGCCTTCCATAGGCTTGATTGTGACACCGCCGTGCTAGAGACAGCATCAGCTGCTCATGTCCGATGCGGCACAAGCAACCATCGGTCGAACCATGCCCGCACCCGAGACGCCCGACATCACCGTCCGCGCGCTGCAACTCGGCGAGCGCATCGAGATCAAGGGTCTCGAACGCGACGACATGGTCTCGACCAATCCGCTGGCTTTCAAGACCTCCACGGGCGGCATGGCGGTTCTGTTCCGCTCCGGTGCCGTCGTCTTCATTGCCATGACGCCACCCGAGGAGGAAGCGCTGATCGCCAGCCTCATGCCGCGCATATCCGGCCCGCTCGACGAACGCGAAGCGGAGACGACGCACATCGTCTTGCGCCCCGACATGGATGATTTCGTGTCGTCGTCCGGCGTCATCCAGCTGCGCGCCGCTGACGACAACCGGTTGCTGCTGGTCGCGGAAGCCATGGCGATGAGCGTCGCGATGGCCTTCGACGAGCGGCGCATCGCACATGCGTTCGAGCGCATCGGCCCGGTGGCTGCGAGCCTTTCCGCGCGCCGTCTGCCGCCGGGACGCCAGCAGACCTATCTCGAGCAGATCGGTGAAGCCCTGACGATACAGCAACGCCTCGCCGATCGTGTCGATCTCGACGACAAGCCGGACGTGCTGTGGGACCATCCGGAACTCGAGCGTCTATGGGTGAAGCTCGTCGACGACTACGACCTGCAAGCGCGCGGCCGCGCCATCGGGCGGCGTCTCGAAGTGATCCAGGAAACCTCCGACACGATCACGGAGCTGTTGGCGACGCGCACGTCACACCGGCTCGAATGGTACATCATCATTCTCATCGGCATCGAAATCGTGCTCGGCCTCTACGATCGCTTCCTGAAGTAGACGGCAAGGCGCCGATCTTCACATCTCGACGACCGCGACGACACCCGGCACCGTAGACAAGCGCCCGACCTGCTGCGGCGACACGTCGAACGAACCCGGCACGATGATCTCAACCTCGCGGCCGCGTTCCGCGAGCGGGAGGACGAGCCGGATTTCGCCACCCTTGCGACCTGGCCCGCCCACGCTCGGCGTCAGCATCTCGACGATCTCACGCCCCCAGTCGCGCCGCTTGCTCAGCGTGTCCGCGTCGAGCACCAGCTTCAGCCTGCGCTGCACGTTGGCGGCGACCGCGTCGAGCGCTTCGATGCCCTGCACACGCATCTTCAACGTCTCGCCATCGACCTCGGCCTCGACCGAGACGATCACCGGCGTGCCGGGCTCCAGAAGATCGCGGCAGGCGGCGAGCGTATCGGAGAAGATGACGGCTTCGAACTGTCCGCTCGGGTCGGAGAACATCGCGAAGGCGAACTTGTTGCCCTTCTGCGACCGCCGCTCCCGCGCCGAAATGACGATGCCGGCGAGGCGGGCCGCAGTCGCACCTTTGCGCGCCGACATCTCGAAATCGGCGAACCGGCGGATGCCGATCTTGGCGAGCAGCGATTGATACTGATCGAGGGGGTGGCCGGAGAGGTAGAAGCCGACGGCCTCGAATTCCGCTGCAAGGCGCTCCATCGGCGTCCAGGCGCGCATGGCGCGCAACTCCAGGCGCGGCGGGCCACTCGAGCCGCCGCCGCCGAACAGATCCGATGTGCCGAGCGCGGTGTCGTTTTAGGCGCGCTGCGCCGCGGCCATGATGGTGTCGGCGTTCGCCGCCACCAGGGCGCGGTTATCCTCGACGCACAAGAACGCTCCCGCCG
>JBKBNR010000141.1:0-7657 GCA_046295315.1 Hyphomicrobiaceae bacterium | reverse complement strand
CCCGCGCCGCGCAGGCGGCTCACATCAAGGAAGGCACGGCCGAGTTGCGCCGCGCCGCCAAGCGCATCAAGCCGCGCGACATGGTCGACGCCATGCTGGGTCAGTCCGAGACGAGAAACGCCGCCGTCGTGGCCTTTCCGAAGCGATCCGAGACGCACACGACACCGCAGATCGAAGCGGCGCGCGAGGCGGCGATGCCGAAGGCCGAGCGCCTGCGCCGTGAGGCGACACGGCCGCTGACCGGCAAAGCAGCCGAGACGCATGCCCGTATGGTGGCCCAATTCGACGACGGCAAGTTCAACGACCAGTCGATGCCGCTTGAACCCGTGGCCGATGCGGCGCGTGAGCGTTTCGAAGCCGAGTTCGCCGGGGAGCAGCCCGCAGCGGCGCACACGGCGCGAGCCAAGGCGGCTCGTGTCGTCTCCCTGCCCGAAACACCAAAGCACCGCTTCCGCCGCGCCTATCTGATGGAGCAGGCGCTGGAACGTGGTGAGAGCGTTGCTGCTGACGATCTCGTCTGGCTCGGTGGGTACAGGATCATGCCGGAATATGCCGCCCACAAGACCCTCCTCGCCGACTTCGGCGTCGAGTGGCTGATGGGGTGAGCGCAACTATTCATGCCGCCGTTGCGGCCACGTCTTTGGGAGCGAGGGGAAGCCGGATGACGAGGTTCGATGAAGGGACGAGGGCGTATGCGCCATTGCGCAATATGGCGTTGTTCAACGAGTTGGTAGAGCGCGTCATCGGTCGCTCGTCGCACCTGCCCGGCATGGCCTGCTTCTACGGGCATTCGGGCTATGGCAAGACCGTCAGCGCGGTGTGGGCCGCGAACAAGTCTCGCGCCTACTACGTCGAGCTGGGCGAAACATGGACCCGCAAGACCCTGTGCCAGAAGGTGCTCTGCGAGCTGGGTCTTGGCTCGCTCAACCAGGGATCGTTGCCTGACCTCGTTTCGGCGATCGTCGATCGATTGGCCGAAGAGCGCGATCGGCCTCTGATCATCGACGAGGCTGACTTCCTCGCAAAGAAGGGGATGATCGACCTCGTCCGGGAGATTCACGACAAGAGCCAGGCGCCGGTGATCCTGATCGGCGAAGAGCTTCTGCCGGTCAAGCTTCAGAAATTCGAGCGGGCGCACAACCGTATGCTCGACTGGGTGGCGGCGGTTCCGTGCGACTTCAACGACGCGCGTCATCTGGCGCGACTGTACTCCGCAGGTGTCGAAATTGGGGAGGACCTCGTAGCGGCGATCGTGAAGGCGAGCGACGGACGTGCCCGTCGCATCGCCGTCAATATCGATCGCGCTCGCGAACGAGCGCAGCTCGAAGGGAAGAAGCGCATCACGCTTGCGGAATGGGGCAACGAGCCGTTCTTCACGGGCGAGCCCCCGCGCCGGAGGGCCGCCTGATGCTCGCCACCCTCTCGAAGCCCAAGGTCAAGCCGGACACCATTCCGGAGCGCATCCGAGCCGCATTCGCCACCCGATGCGTCACGCTGACTGTGCCGCGCGGCGAGGACGGCTACTGGATGCTAATTCGATACCTCGATGCGCGGGGCGGATTTACGCGAGACGACATCAAGCGCCGGCTCCCCGATGCCGAAGCCCGCGACGCATTCGACGGCTACATGGACGCTCTCGTGCGGGCCGGCTTCGTCGCGTCGGCGGGTGGCAGCTTCTATCGCGTCGCTCGCAAGCAGGTCGAAGCACCACGCTTGACTCAAGCCGGGCGCCAAAAGGTCCACGCAACGCGGCAGAGCTATCTCTGGCGTGCCATGAAGATGCTCGGCTTCTTTTCGGTCGATGACCTTGTCGCAGCGTCGAGCAGTCCAGAGCTGGAGATCAGCGCCGCGTTCGCGAACACCTATGCGGACGAGTTGGCGGCGGCCGGGTACCTGCTCTCGCGCTCCGAGCGCGGTCGAACCCTGTTCCGGCTTCGACCTGGAATGAACACTGGCCCGGCCGCGCCGCAGGTCCTGCGCGCTCGCTTCGTCTGGGACCCGAACCTGTGCCGCGTTGTCGGTGAAGCCACCCGCATTGATGAGGTCTGATGGCACAGAAGGCCGCGAGTAACAACTCCCCCCAATTCCGCACCGGACGCAGCGCCACCGAAACGGTGATCGCGTGTTGGGGAAACGGCGACGTGATGCAGGTCGATGCGTGGATCCTCGCTCTCGCTCGCGCCTGTGACGAACGCTCGCAACTCCGCACTGCCAAGCAGCTCGGATACAGCAGCAGTGTCGTCAGTCAGGTGCTCTCGAACAAGTACGGGGCGGACATCGGGAAGGTCGCCGAGGCGGTACGAGCGCGCCTGATGGGCGCCACTGTCAACTGTCCCGAGTTCGGCGAGCTGACGCTCGAACGCTGTCTCGATCACCAGAAGAAGTCTGTTCCGCCGTTCACATCGTCCTTGCGTGCCCGGATGCATCGCATCTGCCAAACCTGCTCCAACTTCAGAGGCCCCCGCAAATGAGCACCGCACGCCCGTTGAAATCGGCCGCCCAGGCCGTGCCGCAGACCATCGACGAGGTTGAGGATGCGCTCCAGCGCATCGCCGATCTGCGCGCCGTCGCCGCCAACCATGCCGCATCGCTCGAAACCCACATCACGCTGCTGAGGGAGCAGGCGATTGAGCAGACGAAGCCGGTGCTCGACGAGATCGAGCTGCTTTCGAATGCCGTTCGAACCTACTGTGAAGCGCGCCGCAACGACCTCACCGACGGCGGGCGCCGCAAGACGGTGAAGTTTCTCGCCGGCTCGGTGTCGTGGCGCAAGGGCCGCGCACGGGTGGTGGTGGAAACCAGCGATGCCGAGGTGCTGACGGCACTTCGCTCGATGCGCCTTGGCCATTTCATCCGCACCGTCGAAGAGATCGACAAGGCCGAGATGCTGCGCACGCCGACGGAGGCCCGGCGCGTGCCCGGCATCAACATCATCGACGGCGATGAGACGATCGTCATCGACACCAAGCTCACATCGCTCGAAGGCTGAGGAGGCGCACATGTCGAAACGCTTCGAGGTGCGGCTCGCGGTCGAGCCGAACGGCTGGCGCAGTATCGTCGCGCGCTCGCCCGGCGAGGCTGCCGAAGCCTTCGCCTTCGGAATGGAGCACAGCTTGCAGACGTGGGAGATCGCCAACTCGCGGCGCTCGCTGCTGGTGGTGGTACGCGATGAAGGTGAGCCGATCGTGTCGGCCTGCTTCCGCGTGCATGGCCAGCTGGTGCCGCGCTACAGCGCCACGCTGGAGCTGCCCGGCGCCAGCCAGATCGCGATGCAGGGGGCGTGACACCGATGACGCGCACCACCGCTTACCGCCGGGCCGGGCTTGCCAAGGTCCATCTGCTCGCCAAGCAGCGGGGGCTCGCCGACGACGACTATCGCGACTTCCTCGAACGCGAGACCGGCAAGCGGAGTGCGCGTGACCTATCCGACGGCGAGCTGCTGCGTGTCTGTCAGCAGCTCGGCCGCCCGTCGGGCGTGCCGGCGGCGGCTTCCCCAGCCGCCGCCGGTCCATTCGCCGGCAAGCTGCGCGCGCTCTGGATCAGTGCCTGGCACCTCGGGCTCGCGCGCTCGAACGCCGACAGCGCCATGCTCGCGTTCGTCAAGCGGCAGACCGGCGTCGACCACACGCGGTTCCTGTCCGACCCGCGCCTCGCCAGCAAGGCGATCGAGGGACTCAAGGCGTGGCTCGCCCGCGACGCCGGCGTCGATTGGGGTGACGAGACCACCAACCCGCGACGCGCCGTCGTCGAAGCGCAGGTGCGCCGCCTGGAAGCGCTCGGCAACGTCAAGCCGGGCAGCTGGATCAGGAACACATTCCTGGAAGACTACGTGTGCAAGGTCACCGGTAAGGCACGCGGGTTGCACTACCTCGATGATGCGGACTGGGATCGCGCGATAGCCGCGCTCGGCGCGCGTCTGCGCCGCGCCCTTGCCCTGGCCGACCGGAAGGAGGACTGACCCGCGATGGCAAACCTGCCCGCAAAGCGCCCGCCCGTCGCACTCGAACCGGATGAGGACGAGGATGCCTCGTTCGGTGGCCTGCCCGAGCTGCTCATCGAGATTGCCGAGGTCGCCGGCATCGAGGCGGCGTTGACGCTCGCCGACCGCTACGGCGGCAACCGCGTCTACATCCCGCGCCACGCCGGGCCGCACCACTGGCTGACGCTGTGCGTCGGCCAGCAGGCGGCCGACCTGATGTGCGATCACTTCGGCTCGCCGTCGGGCATCGAGCTGGAGCTGCCGCGCGGCCCGGTGATGAACAAGGCGCAGCGGCAGGCGCGGGTGCAGCGCCTGATCGCGCAGGGGCTCAACTCCAGCGAGATCACCCGGCGCACCGGATGCACGCGCCGCACGGTGAAGCGCAATCGCGCGCAGATACGGAAATCGATCGACGGCGTGCAGCTCGACATGTTCCCCGGTCTGCCATCTCCGGAGAAGCGGGATTGAGATCGCCGCGTTACTCGAGTACGGTTTCTGCGTCGGCGTCCTGCGGGGGCGCCGTAGTTGTTTGGGGATCGCGCTTGCGTCCCCGTGACCAAGTGACCGCGCGCGCGACACACTCTCCTCGCACTCTGAGGAGAGACCCGGCACATGCCCTGCACACTCAACGCCCGCTCGATGCAGCGTCTCGAAGGCGTCCACCCTGACCTAGTTAAGGTTGTGCTGCGCGCTGCCGAGCTTTCCGACGTGCCATTCCAGGTGACGGAGGGGCTGCGCACGCTCCAGCGGCAACGACAACTCGTTCGCCAAGGCGCGTCGCGCACTTTGAAGAGCCGTCACCTCACCGGCCACGCGATCGATGTCGTCGCCTACGTCGACGAGAAGACGATCTCGTGGGACTTGCCGCTCTACAAGACCATTTCAGCGGCCTTCAAACAGGCTGCGAAGGAGCTTGAAGTCGCCATCGAATGGGGTGGCGACTGGAAGAGCTTCGTCGATAGCCCCCACTTCCAGCTCGCCTGGAAACAGTACCCCGCCGACAAGTCCTTCAAACCGATCGACCGGACCGAGCGCGATCTGCTCGTCGCCGGCTCGCGCACCGTGAAGAAGGCGCGTCTGGTTCGCCAGATCGGACAGGGCGCCGTCGTCGTCGGCGCCACCGTCAAGGCTGTCGTCGATGATCCGCTTGGAGCCACGACCGCCGTCGTCACGAGTGTCGGTCAGAGCCGCGAGCTGGTGACCACAGGCCGCGAGCAACTGACGTGGCTTTTGCAGCCCGGCAATGTCGCGCTCGGCCTCGTCGTGCTCGGCCTCGTCCTCGCCGCCGGTGCCGCCGCGATCATCTCGTATCGCGTCGAGGACGACAACACCGGCAAGCACATCGGGAGAGGCTGATGGAGGCGTTCTTCAAGTTTCTGGGCGGCCTCGGCAGCGGCATTGCCGCCATCGCCGGCTTGCCGGCGGCGTTCACCGGCATCACCAAGGTGATCGTGATCATCGCGGGCATCATCAGCGGCCTGCTCTGGCTGCGGCACGACATCACGTCGACCGCGACGACGGCCGCCAACGTCAAATGCGAGCAGCGCATCGCTGCGATCGAGAAGACCCAGACCACGGAGGCAGACAACCGTGCCGAAACCGCTGACGACGCCGCCGAGGCTGTTGCTCGTGCCCATGCTCGCGCTGATCTTGAGCGCGTGTGCAAAGGAGACCCCGCTTGCCGTGACGGTCAGAACTGACGTGAGCTGTAAGGTATTCCGCAAGATCACGTGGTCGACGCTCGACACGGTGCAGACCGTCGATGAGGTGCGCCGCCACAACGCGCGCTATCTCTCCGTGTGCCGGAAGCGGGGCCGCAAGTGACCATCGATCTGGACATCACGTTCCGCGTCATCATGCTGCTGATGGCTATCGGCTCGCCGGTCGTCACCTGGTTCATTTCGCAGGGGAAGGCCACCGCCGCCGAAATCGCGGACGCCAAGCGCCATGCCGACGAGTTGGCCGCCAAGCTCGCAGCGCGTGCCGACGAACTCGACAAGCGCCTGACGGCCGGCGATCTCAGGCTATCGAAGATGGAGCAGGACCTCCAGCACATCCCCAACAAGGATGCGGTGCACCGCATCGAGCTGACGATCCAGAAGCTACAAGGCGATGTCGAGCAGGCCACGTCGCAGTGGCGGGGCGTGCAGCAGTCGATCCAGCGCCTCGAAGAGTATCTCATTCACATGACGGCGGCAGCGGCAGGGCCGGTAGCCGTTGGCGCGACCAGACCGCCGTCGAGGAGCCGCAAATGACCGACTATCGAAAGTTCGTCACCGAGGACGTGCGCCGGATCTTGCTCGACGAGCTGTCGCGCCAGCCGAGCTACCGGCTCAACGACGACCTCATGCTGCGCGTGCTGGAGAGCTTCGGTCACGTCAAGTCGCGCGACTATCTGCGCGCCGAGCTGGACTGGCTGTCGCGCGCCAGGGCGGTGACGCTGACCGAGGTGGGCGGCATCCTGATCGCCGAGCTGACCGAAGCCGGGCTCGATCACGTCGAGCGGCGCAAGCTGATCGCCGGTGTCGCTAAGCCGAAGCCGGTGATCTGACATGGCCAGCCGCTCGCCCGCCAACCGCAAGGCTGCCAAGGCGAAGCGCCGGGGCGTCGATCCCGCGCCAACCAAGGATGGGCCGCCCGCACCCGAGGCGATGGAAGACGGCCGGCGCAAGCGCGGTCGCGGGCGGCTCTCCAGTCTCGATCTGTTGCCCGAGGAGGCCGATCCGGCGCTGCATCGCGCCATCGATGCTCTCAAGGATCGCAAGAAGCCGCAGGCGCAAATCCTGCGCGTGCTCAACATGGAGCTGGAGGCCCTCGGCGCCCAGCCAATCTCGAAGAGCGCATTCAACCGCAAGGCGCTGTGGCTCGCCAGCTACGGCCGACAGCTGGAGCAGGCGCGCGAGATCGCCAGTGTCTGGTCGGAGCGCCTCGACGAAACGCCAGGCGGCGATGTCGGTATGCTGCTCGGAGAGACGCTGAAGACGATGATCTTCGACGTGATGGCGGAAGCGTCGCTGTCGAAGAAGAGCCCGTCGATGATGATGCTCGGCGTTGCCGCCGAGGCGCTGCGCAATCTGGAAAAGGCGCGCGAGATCAGCGTGACGACGCGCGTGAAGATCGAGCGCGACTTCATCAAGGACGCCAAGAAGGCGGTCGACCGCGTGGCGAAGGAGAAGGGTCTCTCGAAGGACACCATCGCCGCCATCAAGAGCCAAATCCTCGGCGTGCGCGCCGCCGCGTAACTGCTGCGTGTCGTGAAGATGTGTCCCCGGCACAATTCCGGGACGTTCGCCGTAGCGTGGTGGTGGGGTTCGATTTGGAAGTCCATCAAGCCATGCAGAGGCAATTCCGCACTCTCTCACCCGTCAAACCGGTCTCAGGCAACGCGCCGTCGGCCGTGCTCGGCGAACGCGCCGAACTGTGCATGCTGCCGCTCGACCGTCTTGTCGTCGATGAAAGCTATCAGCGGCCGATCACCGGCAAGGGGCGGCTCAACATCAACCGCATCGTCGCGAAGTTCGACTGGCGCAAGTTCGCGCCACTGGTCGTCACCGAGGTCGACGGTGGGCGCTATGCCATCATCGACGGCCAGCACCGCGCGACGGCGGCGCTGATGCACCCGGACGTGCATCTGGTGCCGTGCATGGTCGTCAAGGCCAGTGTCGCCGAGGCGGCGGA
>JBKBNR010000140.1:0-7695 GCA_046295315.1 Hyphomicrobiaceae bacterium | reverse complement strand
GCGGGTAGATGCCGCCGACGCCGGACGTCACCACCTCGTCGCCCGGGCTCGGACTTTCCGCAAAGCGGACGTGACCGAGACGCGGCGCCGCCGTGCCGTCACCGGTGACGATGCCGCGTTTGACCGGCTGCCCGAACTCGACCGGGATGCGGCTCGCGGGATCGCTGGCCAGCAGCACCCGCGCCGAAGTTTCGCCCGCATCGACGATGCGGCCCACGAGACCGTCCGCATCGATCACCGGATACCCGGTGCGCACGCCGTGCGTCCGCCCGGCCGCGATCACCGCGCTCGATGCCACGGCGCGCGTCGATGTGGCGACGACACGCGCCGTCGTGAACGCCATCACCGGCTCAGCCGCCACGCGGCTGGCCCGCGTCAGCTCCAGCACCTGGCGTTCGAGGTGCTGTGCCCGCCACTTCCAGCTTTCGAGCTCCTTGACCTGCCGCGCGAGCGCCTCGATGTCGGCCGCCCTGTCCATCCGCGTCGCGATCCGCCGGACGGCCGTCTCGGCCGGCCTCACGAATGTGCGCGTCGCCGACAGCAGCGGCGTCACCCATTCGGTGATGTGCAGGCGCAGGGTGCGGATGTAGCTGTGATCGAGCCGGCTCAACACCATCAGGGCGATCGAGATCATCACCAGCACGGCGAACGACAGTCCCATTCCCGCGCGATCGCGGCCGGCCCGCCGCCCGGTGAGAAGGAACTCGTCGTCACGCCTGTGGCGCATCGCGGTTGGCTCCTCGCGCCTCAAGGATTGATCAGCAGGTGATTGTGGGCACCGATCGAGGCCAGCACCATCGACGAACCGCGCACGACGCATTCGAGCGGCACCTGCGGCACCTTGAACTTCACCCCGACGCGCCGTTCCAGCTCGACGTCGAGCTTGTCGAGCAAGGCGCCCCCGCCCGTCAGATTGATGCCGCTTTCGCAGACGTCGCTCGATACCTCCGGCGGCAGATCCTCGAGCGCGCGCTGGATGAAATCGGCGATCTCCTCGACCGGGCCAGCGAGGGCCGTCGCGATGTCGCGCGGCGCCAGCACGATGCTCTTCGGTTTGCCCTGTCTCAGATCGCGTCCGCGAATATGCACTTCGGCTTCGCGACCGTTGACCACCTGCGATGCGGAACCCGCCTCGATCTTGATGCGCTCGGCATTGACCTCGCCGATCAGCAACTGATGCTGCCGGCGCACGTAGCGGATGATCGCCTCGTCGAGCCTGTTGCCGGCGCAGCGCAGCGAGCGCGCCTGCACCACGCCGCCGAGCGACAACACGGCGATGTCCGTCGTGCCGCCGCCGATGTCGACGACCATCGAGCCTGTCGGCTCGTCGATGGGCAACCCGGCACCCAGTGCCGCCGCCACGGGTTCCTCGATCAGGAACACGCGCCGCGCTCCCGCCGAAAGCGCCGTCTCGTAGACCGCACGCCGCTCGACGGGCGTTGCGCCGGCCGGCACCGACACCAGGATGCGCGGACGGCGAAAGCCGAACATGCCCTTGGCGCGCTTGATGAAGGAGCGCAGCATTTCTTCGGTGGCCACGAAATCGGCGATCACGCCGTCGCGCATGGGCCGAATGGTCTCGATACCGTCGGGGGTGCGCCCCAGCATCGCCTTGGCCTTCTGCCCGACCTCGATGACCTCGCGGACGCCGTGGCGGTTGCGCACCGCGACCACCGACGGCTCGTCGATGACGATGCCACGACCGGCGACGTGCACCAGCGTGTTGGCCGTACCGAGATCGATGGCGATGTCGTCGGAAAAGACGCCGCTCACACCAAGACGCATACCACTCGAAGCCCTTGCGGAATCATACGTTGGGCAGCCGCACCGCCCGGCGCCCTCCCTTCATATCATGTCGCGACAGGGATGGCGCGACCTGCTGGACACGGAGTTACCGCCGCACCCGGAACCGGGAGTGCCTCACTCGCAGCAATGCCCGCGAGGCACAACAGCGCCACAGGAAAAGCAGACTTGCCGAGAGCGCTCCGCCGTCGGCAAGTCCGTGTCTGTCGGGATCGGACCTCGACCGTCTGGAAACGGACGGCGTGGTTAACGCAGGCCCTCGACGGCGACCGCCTCTTGCGCCTGCGCCGTCTTCTGGCGCTTCACCGTCAGCTTGTTCAGCGCCGCGACATAGGCCTTGGCGGAGGCGACCAGTGTGTCGGTGTCGGTGCCGCGCCCGGTCACCGTGCGCCCCTCCTCCTCGAGCCGCACCGAAACCTCGGCCTGCGCGTCGGTGCCTTCGGTGACGGCGTGCACCTGATAAAGCAGCAGCTTGGCCTGATGTGGGATGATCTGGCGAATGGCGTTGAAGGTGGCGTCGACGGGACCGTTGCCCGCCGACTGCACTGTCTGCTGGCGGCCGTCGATGTCGAGCGTCATGGTGGCGGTCTGCGGCCCCATGGTGCCGGCGATCACCGTCAGCGCCACAACCTTGGTCGAATCGTGCATGTGCGCGATCTCTTCATCAACCAGCGCCTCGATGTCCTCGTCGTAGACGTGCTTCTTGCGGTCGGCCAGCGCCTTGAAGCGGTTGAAGGCATCCTCGAACTGGTTGTCGCCGAGTTCGTAGCCGAGTTCCTTCAGCTTCGAGCGGAAGGCGGCGCGGCCCGAGTGCTTGCCCATCACCAGCGAGGTCTTGGCGACGCCGACCGATTCCGGCGTCATGATCTCGTAGGTCTGGGTATGCTTCAGCATGCCATCCTGATGGATGCCGCTCTCGTGCGCGAAGGCGTTGCGGCCGACGATCGCCTTGTTGTACTGCACCGGGAAGTTGGTCACTGCGGATACGAGCCGCGAGGCGCGCGCCAGCATGGTCGCCTCGATCGCGGTGCGATAGGGCAGCACGTCGGCGCGGGTGCGCATCGCCATCACGACTTCTTCGAGTGCCGCATTGCCGGCCCGCTCGCCGATGCCGTTGATGGTGCATTCGATCTGGCGCGCGCCGGCGCGCACGCCAGCGAGCGAGTTGGCCACGGCCATGCCGAGATCGTTGTGGCAGTGCGTCGAAAGGATCGCAGAATCGATATTCGGCACGCGGTTGCGCAGCATGGTGATGAGCGCGAAATATTCCTCCGGTACCGTGTAGCCGACGGTATCGGGGATGTTGATCGTCGTCGCGCCGTGCTTGATAGCGGTTTCGACGCAGCGGCACAGGAAATCGTGCTCGGTGCGCGTCGCGTCCTCGGCGCTCCATTCGACGTCCTCGACCCAGGTGCGCGCCCGCTCGCACTGCTTGGCGACCAGTTCCAGCACCTGCTCCGGCGACTTCTGCAGCTTGAACTTCATGTGCACGGGGCTGGTCGAGATGAAGGTGTGGATGCGCCCGCGCACGGCATGCTTCACCGCCTCGCCCGCCCGGTCGATGTCCTTCTCGGCGGCACGCGCGAGGCCCGCCACCACGGCGCGCTTGACCTTGCGCGAAATGGCCGAGACGGCCTCGAAATCGCCGTCCGACGCAATCGGGAAGCCAGCCTCGATGATGTCGACGCCCATCTGGTCGAGGCACACTGCGACCTCGATCTTTTCCTCATACGTCATCGTGGCGCCAGGGCACTGTTCGCCGTCGCGCAGCGTGGTGTCGAAGATCAGCACTCGGTCGGCATCGGCCTTCACGATCTCGAGCGGTGCCTTCATCTCGGCCTCGGTGGGGGTGAGCGGCATTCTGGTATTCGGCATGGGAACGGTTCCTTCCTCACATGGCCAGCGGCTGGCCCACATATCGCCCGACATCCGGTCGGCGAAGGCCAAGCGCGAGCTGGCGATCATTCTCAGCTCGTCAGCGACATATCCCCTGAGCGCCCGCGCCGGCCGTGCCGGAGCTGCCGAAGCTCAGGGGCTGGTAAGGAGGAGGGAAAGCAGCGGACGCGGCACGGCGCGCGCCAGCCGACGGTTTGTCGGGCGCGGGGCGTTCGGCGGCGTCGCATTCGTCAGGTGGCACATCGAGTGCGTCCCAGGTGGCGATCCAGTCGCGGTTCGTGCAGATCGCAATCGTGAAGCACTTAGACCAATCAATCGTTAAAATGCAAGTCGTGTCACGCTGTACCCGGGTCACGTGGCCGGGGCAGCACACACCTCCGACCATCGCACAGGCCCGTTCGGCGCCGGCCGCGGAACGCTGCCCATCCTATTGCCGGGCTGACGCCCGCGCATGCCGGTCGATCGCCGCGCGGTCGTTCACGTCGGCGTTCTCGAGCGTCGCATCGTCGACGTGGGCGGCATTGCCCTTCGGCGTGTACGCAGGACCCAGCACGTCGACGATGGTCGGGTGACCATCGGCCTTGCGGCGCGACCACCCTTCGACGATCAGCCCCTTCTCCGCATACTCCGGGTCCTCGAGCAGATAGGCGTGCAGGTCCTTCAACTTGTAATGCGGCACCGACGCAAAGAGGTGATGCGGCAGGTGGTAGTCCATGCCCCACGGGAAGATGGCGTAGCGCGCCAGCGGATTGACCAGGAAAATCCGGCTGTTGGTGTAGCGTCCACGGTCGGCGTTGCCGTGCTGCAACCACTCGCGCAGGATCATGAACAGCGGGAACGTGGTGAACAGCGGCAGCAGCCACAGCAACAGGTAGTAGCCCCAGGCCGGATGCCCCGTGGTGTACTCGGCGAAGGTCAAGCCGGCGTACACAACGCTCAGGAACGCGATGCGGCTGATCGCCGTTGCGCGGTGCGAGATGACCGGATTGATGCGGCTCTGCGGATACTGGTCCTCCGGCAACCGCGCGTAGAAGCGAATGACCGCGAACGCCGCCACCGCCAGCACGGCCAGCGCAACGCCGGTCATCAGCGCCATGTCGAACCCGCCGTAGCGGCCGAGCGCGATGATCGGAATGAGCACGAACGGCAGGCCGACCCCGAACAGCACGCCGATGCGGATCGCCCAAGGCGTGCCCTTGCGCGCCGGATCGGCATACGGGTTGGTGTCGACGCCGAGGGCCGAGTAGCGGGCGCGCGCGACGATGTAGGAGACCAGCCGAACCGGGTTCAACTGCTTCGCGATCGCGATCAGCAGGTCGATGTGCTCGAGCGGAAAGTCGAGCCAGTGGCCGCTGTCGCGCGCCTGATCGAAATTTGGATCGCGCGCGGGATCATTGACGAACTGATGGTGGGCGAGGTGGTGCAGGCGGAACGCGTAGGTCGAGGTGTAGATCGGAAACGCCGCCAGCCAGTCCGACATGCGCTCGTTGAGCACTTTGTCGTCGAACAGCATGTAGTGCGTGCCCTCGTGGATGGCGCCGCCGAGCTGGTGCTGCGACGCGCCGATGATGGTCACCGCCAGCGCCGTCGCCGGGATGTTCCACCACCAGCCGAGCCCGGCATCCGCGATTGCCGCATAGGACCACAGCGTCGCCGCGACGGTTGCCGAAATGACCAGCCAGACGAACCCGAGATGATAGAAATTGGTGTGATTGTCCCGCGCTTTCAGTCTGCGGATTTCATCGCTGCGCGCGGCGCGTCCATCGGCTCCGGTGTCGGCCGCAGCGCGCATCATCGCGGGTGTCATCGTCGTGCTCATCGCGTCCTCCGCCTTCGTCTGGCGTCATCTGGCGTCATCTGGCGCTAGTGTCGTGATCGCGAAATTCGTCTCATTCTGCCGCACGCACCGAACGGATTTCGCGATCTGAACGACACTAAAAGTATTAATGAACGAGTGTGATTGAGACCGAGAAGTCCGCCTCCCTACCTGGCTGAAAAGTATGCAGCGGACGTCTCGGTCATCGCACTCGTTTTTAATAAGTCCCGACCGCTCAGGCGAGCAATTAATGCCTAACGGTGAACACAAAACATTGACCTGCACCAAGCACCTATTGCGTCTTGATAAGATCGGATGTCGGATCGGTGGCGCACCTTCGCCGCAGCAGCGCCGGATACGTCTCACTTGCCCCGTGGCGGCGAGCCTCTGGCGGTGAAACGCCCGGCCGGTTTTGCCCGGGCACGGCGCCGCACGCCAGGGTGGCGGGCCATAGCGGCCGCTCGCCCCACAGCCACCCGTGAACCAGACACCCTGCTGCAATGCAGCAATTGCAATATCGGGTGCGTTGCGGGACACTGCGTCATCGTGTCAGGTGTTCGCAGGGTCGGATTCGACACGCCGCGCCGTCCCGTTCCGCTGTCATGTCGCCGAGGAGAGCGAGCCGCCCATGTCGAACCCCGTGCTGATCGAGGTCACACGCGGCGCTCTCGTCGAGAGCGTGCATCGCGGCGCGGTCGCGGTCGAGCAGGTGTCGGGCGCTCCTGTCCTTCAACTCGGCGACGTCTCCCGGCCAGTGTTCCCTCGTTCCTCGATCAAGGCGCTGCAGTGCCTGCCGCTGATCGAAAGCGGCGCCGCCGACCGCTTCGGGTTCGGCGACGCGGAGATCGCGCTGGCCTGCGCATCCCACACCGGCAGCGAGCGCCATGCGCATCTCGCCGCCAACATGCTCGGCCGGCTCGGACTTGCGGAAGCCGATCTCGGCTGCGGTGTGCAACTGCCGCTCGGATCGTCGGCAATGAAAGCCTTGCTGCGGTCGGGGCGCGAGCCGACGCAACTGCACAACAACTGCTCCGGCAAGCATGCCGGGATGCTCGCCACCGCGTTACGGTTCGGCGAGCCGAAGAGCGGCTACTGGATGCCCGAGCACCCGGTTCAGCGCCGCATCCACCGGGTGCTGACCGATCTCGCCGGTTTGCCGCTCGGCAGTGACGTGATGGGTATCGACGGCTGTTCGGTCCCGAACTGGGCCATGCCCTTGTCGTCGCTGGCGCGCGTTTTCGCTCGCTTCGTCACCGGCCACGGCATGACTAATGAGCGGCGCCGGGCGACGAACCGCATCATGCACGCTTGCTGGGCCGAGCCTGAGCTCGTGGCGGGGCCCGGCCGCGCCGACACCATCGTCATGCGCCGCCTGGCGGGGCGCGTCTTCATGAAGACCGGTGCCGAGGGGGTCTATGCGGGCGGGTTTCCGGAACTCGGGCTCGGCTTCGCACTGAAGATCGACGACGGCACGACGCGCGCTTCCGCCGGCACTGCAATGGCGCTGATCGAGCGCCTGTTGCCGGAGGCGCGCGGCCTCATGGCGCGCAAGGCGCTGAAGAGCTGGCGCGGCGTCGAAGTGGGAGAGATCCGCACCGCCCCCGCACTCGACGACGCGCTCGACCGTCTCGAGCGTGTCGCGGTGCGCGCCGTCGTCTGACGTCTCGTCCGACATTCGCGCAAGCTCAAGACGCCCCCGCGACATTCGCGCCGAGCTTGACGTGCATCAAGCGTAAGCGCGGCCACCCGCGCCAGCTTCCTCCGCACAGCGCCCCCGACGCTGCAACTGTGGAGGAACACATGCACGGACTTCGCAAACTTGCGCTCGTCGCCCTGCTCGCCGCGCCGTTTCTGGCGGCGGCACCTGCGATCGCCGCCGATGCCTCTCTGTTCGTCAACGCCACGACGGACGAGCCGCACCGGGCGAAAATGGCATTGGGCTTCGCGCAGAAGCAGCAGGAGCGCAAGCACGCCATCACCATCTTCCTGAATGATCGCGCGGTGCTGATCGGCTCGAAAAAGAAGTCCGGCAAGTTCAAGGAACATCAGGCGATGCTGGCCGGCATGATGAAGGCGGGTGCGCGGGTTCTCATTTGCCCCATGTGCATGGAGCACTACAAGGTCAAAAAGGACGATCTGATCGACGGCGTCGAGGTCGGCAATCCCGATCTCGTCGGTGG
>JBKBNR010000139.1:1329-7742 GCA_046295315.1 Hyphomicrobiaceae bacterium | reverse complement strand
GGCAGGACTACCGCGTCACGTCCGATCTGCGCTTATCCGATCTCGTCATGGACAAGCTGCTCGAGTGGATGGATGTCCACCGCTACCGCTTCAAGGAGACGTTCCTCATCCACCTGATCGCGCTCGGCGGGCGCTTCTCGACCTACCTGTCGCCGAGGATCAAGAGCATGGTGGCCGACAGCTTCCCCGAAGTACCGCCGCACATGTCGAGGCGCACCATCGCCACCATCGTCATGCTGCACAAGACGGCGGAGCCGATCGTCGCGGAACTGCGCGCGTTGGAGAAGGAGCGCAACCAGCGCTTCGGCTTCCCGCTGCATCCCGACGAGGTGCTCGAGTGGCTTGAGCGCTATCGCCAGAAGATGGGAACACAGATCGGCTATCTGAGCGCGGGATCAGTTTTGCGCGGGTAAGTGCTGCGCGCGGCGGCGGCGCCAGTGCGTCAATCTCCCGAGATAGAAAACCGGCAGCGCAATGCCGAAGAACGCCAGCCACGGTACGAACAGCAGCAGCGCATAGACATCGAGACGCAGCCGGTGCTCGGCCACCGACCATAGCGGGTCGTTGCGGAAGTAATAGACGCCGACCGCGTCACCCGTCGTCAGTTCCTGATCGTAGACGATACCGTCGCGCTGCGTCTCGCCCGCGTAGTATCGGCGATCGGCGGCTTGGAACGTATAGTTGATCCTCATGCGGAAACGCTCGACGCCCTTGCGCGCGCCCGTCGGTTCATAGCTGACGTCGTCGATGGTGCCCTCGACATGTTCGCCGAACCACAGCAGCGGCGCCTCGTAGGCAAGTCGCGGCGACAGCAATCCGATCGCCAGTGTGATCGTTGCGATGCTGGTGAGAAGCGACAGACGCATCACGGTCAGGTGCCAGGATTTCGCATGATCGGCCCAGGCGTCGAAAGCCTCTTCGGTCATAAGCATCGCCGAAAGCCAACGGCGACGACCGGACGTCGCACGATGAACCTTCGGCGTGGTGCCGCCCGATGATTCCATATCCTGTCACCTCGCCATCCGATCACCGGCCAACTCCGCGCGATGGCGCGAGGCCGGCCATAAGTCGATGCAAGGAACATAAGCGACGTACCGATCAGCGCTGTTACCGTCGGAACGGCAGGGCACGCGAAACGAAACTCGCGGCCTCGCCGGATTTCTGCCAACGGCAAGCGATCAGCCGGCGCCGAGAGCGTGCTGG
The DNA here is from genome assembly GCA_046295315.1 of Hyphomicrobiaceae bacterium. GTDB lineage: Bacteria > Pseudomonadota > Alphaproteobacteria > Rhizobiales > Hyphomicrobiaceae > JAEUMD01. Next base: position 6,539 of record JBKBNR010000139.1, on the reverse strand, counting down.
ATGGCCTTGCGCATGACGCTCGGCAGCGCCGCCTTGTCGAGATCGCGGCGATGCACCCAGCGGCAGCGCTCGGCCTCGGCCCAGAACGTCAGCTCCGCATCGACGGGAAGCAGCGCACGGTGCACGGTGAGTTCCAGCCGGAAATGGGTGAAGGTGTGGACCACCTCACCCGGCACCCGCCACCAGTCGCCGCGCACCGGCGCCACGCTCGCCGGCATGACCAGGGGGCTCGATGATTCCGCCCAGGGCGTCGACGGGATTTCCATCATGCCGCCGAGCAGACCGTTGTCGGGCCGCTGCCGCAGCAGAACGTAGCCATCCTCGCGCAATGCAAGGAACGCATGGCCCTTGCGCACCGGCCGCTCGGCCTTCGCCAGCTTTGTCGGAAGCTGCTTCTCGATGCCCTTATAACTCGCCGCGCAATCGCCCTGCACCGGGCAGACGAGGCACGACGGGCTCTTCGGCGTGCAGATGGTGGCGCCGAGGTCCATCATCGCCTGCGCGAAATCTCCGGCCCGTTTGTCCGGCGTCAGCGTCGCGGCGAGGCGTTTCAGTTCCACCTTGGCTTTCGGCAGCGGCGTGCGCACAGCGAACAGCCGCGCGGTGACACGCTCGACGTTACCATCGACCGGCGTCGCCTTCTCGTTGAAGGCGATGGCCGCGATGGCCGCCGCCGTGTAGGGCCCGATGCCGGGCAGTTGCATCAACTGCTCGGCCTTCTTTGGAAACTTGCCATCCTGCTCGTTGGCGATCACCTGGGCGCATTCGTGCAGCTTGCGGGCGCGGGCGTAGTAGCCGAGCCCGGCCCATTCGGCGAGCACTTCGTCACGCGGGGCGGCAGCGAGTGCCGTCACGGTTGGCCAGCGGGCCAGAAAGCGATGGAAATAGGGGATGACGGCCTTCACCGTCGTCTGCTGCAGCATGATCTCGCTCAGCCAGACCTTGTAAGCATCACTCCGCCGGCCGGGCTTGGCGCGCCACGGCAGATCGCGCCGCTCGCGGTCGTACCAGTCGAGCAATGCCGCCACCGTGTCAGGGCCTGCGGGACGCAGCGGCAGTTGTTTTTGCACGAGGTCGCCCACTGTTCTCTATCGCCCCGTCAGGTTGTATCGGCGGCCGTCAACAGGCACGGCGCCTGCCGGATACCCCGAATCACCATGTCGATGGTAAGTGTGGTCGGCCAAGCTGGATCATCACGAACCCGGTTATCCCCGTGAAAACGCCGCCCGACCGTCCCGCCGTGGAGCCAGGCCCATCCGTGGCCGCGCGTCCGCGCGCCATGACGGCGGGTGCCCGCGCGGTCGCCAGCTTCGTGCCCGCCATCACCCGCAAGGCATTCGAGAAGCACGGGTTTGCCGCCGCCAGTCTGATCACCGACTGGGTGCAGGTTGTCGGCGCGGATTTGGCGCGGTCGACACGGCCTGAGCGGTTGAAATGGCCACGCGCGGCGGTTTCGGTGGAAGCTCTGGACGACGCCTCGGCCAGCCGACCTGGCGCCACGCTGACGCTGCGCGTCGACCCCGCCGCGGCGCTCGACGTGCAATACCGGAAAGCGCAGATCATCGAACGGATCAACGCGTATTTCGGGTATCGCGCCGTCGCGGACATCAGAATCGTACAGGCCGGGTCGGACGAGGAGATCAACGCCACGCCGCCGTCCTCGCTGCCGCCCGCTCAACTTCGTCCGGTCGCGGCGACAGCGCCCGCCGCCCTCACCGCGACACTCGCGTCTGTGACCGACGACGGGCTTCGGGCGGCGCTCGAACGGCTCGCCGCAAGCATGGCGAAGCGCTGAGTTCGCCGCGCCCGCGGCACCGCCCCGTTGCATCACCCATTCGTGAAATCGCGTGCGACTGGTGTTCAGGTGGCATTCAAGCCACTTTTGCCTTATTCCGGCTGGCACAAACGTGCTACGCGCTCCACCGCTGGCGATGCCTCGAACATCGAACGGTCGGCGCCGCCGAGACCTTTCAGGGAGCAGCTTCGTGAACCTCTCCGCCTTTGCCGCCACCACCCTCTCGCGCCGCGCCCTGTTGGCCGGCGTTTCCTCACTGGCGCTGCTCGCGCTTCTGCCCTTCGACGTGGCGCACGCCCAGCGGCGCGGCAACGGCCCGACGGAAGTGCCGGTCGACGACCTGATGAAACCTATCGACGGCCTCGCCGACATGGCGCTCGGCCCGGCCGAAGCGAAAGTGACGATCGTCGAATACGCCTCGATGACCTGCGGTCATTGCGCCTCGTTCCACAACGGCGTTTTCCCGGAACTTAAGAAGAAGTACATCGAGACCGGCAAGGTGCGCTTCATCATGCGCGAATTCCCGCTCGACAACCTCGCCGCCGCCGCCTCGATGCTGGCGCGCTGCGCGGGTGGTGACAAGTCGTATGCGATGGTCGAAACGCTCTTCAAGACGCAGGCCGACTGGGCCTATGTGCAGGGCAACCCGGTGCCGAAGCTGTTCGAGATCGCCAAGCAGGCGGGCTTTACGCAGGAGAGCTTCGAGAAGTGCCTGACGGACCAGAAGCTGCTCGATCAGGTGAACGCTCAGCGTGCCCGCGGTGCCGACCAGTTCGGCGTTTCGGCAACGCCGACATTCTTCATCAACGGCAAGAAACTGCTGGCCGCACCGACACTGGCGGCGTTCGACGAGATCATCGAGCCGCTGCTGAAATGACGCACGGCAGTGCGGCGAGCTTGTGATGCGCGGCGTTTGGGGACGGGCGGAGAAACCACATGATCACTTCGCCGCGCGTGTCGTCGCGCATCGTCGCAATCGTGCTGGGCGCCATGGCCACGGCATCGCTGGCGGCGTGTTCTGGTGATCCGCTGCTCGCGGTCGGCAACGCCAGCATCGAAACCGCGGCAGCGCCGGCCAGCGGTAATACCGCCTCGGCCTACGGCGGCGCGCAGGCCGAAACCAACGATGCGACGACCGGCCCGCGCGAAGTGATCGCCAGCCCGACGGTTGGCGACATCATGCAGACCGGCACGCTTCCTGAAATGTCCTGGGGCAAGGCGGACGCGCCGGTCGTCGTCGTCAAGTACATGTCGTTGACGTGCCCGTACTGCCGCAAATTCCACCAGGAGGTCTATCCCGAGCTCGACAAGCGCTACATCAAGACGGGCAAGGTGCGCTTCATCCTGCGCGAGTTCCCGATCGGCCGTACCTCGGGCAATGCCACCATTGCGCTGCGCTGCGCGCCGCCGGCCAAATATCTGGAACTTTACGGCAAGTTCCTCGACCAGCAGGCCACCTGGGTGTCGCAGGAGGTGCGCCCCGACGCGATTTTCGCCGTCGCCAAGCAGGTCGGCATGAAGCGTGAGCAATTCGACGCCTGCCTGCAGGACAAGGCGTTGCTGGACGGCCTCAAATGGGTGAAAGACCGCGGTCGCACGCTCGGCATCATCGGCACGCCCAATTTCTTCGTCGATGGCAAACTGGTGAAAAAGGTACTGTCGGCACCCGAACTGTTCGCCCTGGTCGATGCCGCGCTGGCTGGACCTGCCGCACAATTGAACGCCGCTCCGACGCGCTGACGCCGTTCAGCGGACGAATACCCCCGCCATTGATTTGTGCAGAACGGCCGACCACGCTTGCGCAGGCGAACAGTTTTCGCCAAGCAGAATGATCTGCTTGGGCGCGGGACCTCAGGATGAAGATCAGCCGCCTCAGATTGCTCGGCTTCAAGTCGTTCGTCGAGCCGACTGAACTCGTCATAGAGCCGGGCCTCACGGGCGTCGTCGGGCCGAACGGCTGCGGCAAATCCAACCTCTTGGAAGCGCTGCGCTGGGTGATGGGCGAGACCTCGCACAAGTCCATGCGCGCCGCGGCCATGGACGACGTCATCTTCTCCGGCACCAACCATCGCCCGGCCCGCCACTTCGCCGAAGTGACCCTGTTTCTCGACAATACCGCCCGCCAAGCCCCGGCGGAGTTCAACGACCGCGACCAGATCGAGATCACCCGCCGCATCGAGCGCGAGGCGGGCTCCAGCTACCGGATCAATGCGCGGGAAGCCCGCGCCCGCGACATCAAGCTGCTGTTCGAGGATGCGGCGACGGGCGCACGCTCGCCGGCCCTCGTGCGCCAGGGGCAGATCGCCGAAATCGTCAACGCCAAGCCCGAGCAGCGCCGCCGCATCCTGGAGGACGCCGCGGGTGTCGCCGGCCTGCACAGCCGCCGCCACGAGGCGGAGCTGCGCCTGAAGGCTGCGGAAGCCAACCTCGCCCGCGTCGCCGACGTGCTGGGTCAGGTCGCGTCGCAGATGGAGAGCCTGAAACGGCAGGCGCGGCAGGCGCGGCGCTACAAGGAGCTTTCCGAGGAGATCCGCCGCGCCGAAGCCCTCGCGCTGCACCTGGCGTGGACGGATGCCCACGACGCGGTAATTCTAGAGGAGAAGGCGCACGAAACAGCCCTCGCGACGCTCGCCGAACTGACCGGCCGCGAAGCGGCGGCGATGGTGGCCGAGAGCCGGGCGGCGGAAGCCCTGCCGGGTCTGCGCGAGTCGGAAGCAAAGAAGGCCGCAGGCCTGGCGCGTTTGAAAAACGAAGCCGAGAATTTCGAGCGCGAGGTGACGCGGGCGATCGAGCGCCAGAAGGAGTTGCAGTCGCGCGCCGGGCAACTTGCCGCCGATCTGGCGCGCGAGGAAGCCCAGGTGCTCGAAGCCGCGGAACTCGCGAACCGCCTCGAAGCCGAGGCCGCGGAACTCGCCGAGGCCGAGGCCATCGCTGGCGACGACGACATCGAGGCGCACGAAAGGCACGCCGAAGCCGCACGAGCGCTGACCGAGGCGGAAACGCGGCTCGCCGCCATGACGGCGCGGGCGGCGGAAGCGCGCGCCACGCGCCGCAGCTTGGAGACCGGCCTCACCGAACGGCGCGAAAATGGCGAGCGCTTGCGGCGCCAGCTTGCAGCGCTTGAAACGCAGGCCCGCGAGGTGGCGGCGCGGGCGCCCGACGTTCGCCACCTCACCGAATGCCAAGCCCTCGGCCAGCAACTCGCCGCCGAACTGCTCGACATCGAAGCCGCCACACTCACTGCCGAGGCGCTGGTGCAGCGGCTTGCCGAGGACGTACGAGTCAAGCGGCGCGAAGCGGAAACGGCACGGCTCGCAGCCCGGTCTTTGACGATCGAGCGCGAAACGCTGGCGCGGATGCTGATTGCACCGCAGTCGGCGGGCCTCCCCGGTATCGTCGACCAGCTCAGAGTTTC
>JBKBNR010000139.1:0-1319 GCA_046295315.1 Hyphomicrobiaceae bacterium | reverse complement strand
GGTATGAAACCGCACTCGGGGCAGCCCTCGGCGACGATCTCGAAGCGCCACGCTTCGCCGATGGTGCGGCCGACGCCGAGGTGGTCGCACCGCCGCCGCTGCATTGGCGTGTTGTCGAGACGTCGCCCGCCGATCCCTCCCTCCCGGCAGAGGCCGAGCCGCTCGCCAAGCATCTCAAAGGCCCGCCGGAGCTGAAACGTCGCATGACGCAGATCGGTGTGGTGCCGCGCGAACTCGGCCCGCGCCTGCAGCCGCATCTGAAACCCGGCCAGCGCCTTGTCAGCCGCGAGGGCGACTTGTGGCGCTGGGACGGTTTCGTCGCGGCGGCCGAAGGCGCAACGGCGGCGGCGCAGCGTCTTGCCCAGCGCAACCGGCTGGCAGCCGTCGAGTACGACGAAGCGCAGGCGGTGGAGGCGGCCGAGATGATCGCCGAGGCCGAGGCGCTGGCTGTCGAAGCGCTGGCCGCGGCCGAAGCCGAGGCGCGCGCACTGCGCCACAATTGGCGGGCGACGCAAGACCGGCTGACGGAGACGCGCGAGCGACTGACGGCCATCGAGCAGTCGGCGCGCGAGACGCAAGGCCGCCTCGCCGCCATCAATGAGGCGCGCGAGCGGGCCGAGGACGAGTTGCAAGCAGCACTCGAGCGCGAGTCTGAGCTTGCGGAAGCGCTGGCGCTGGCCGACCCCGCGGACGCCGCCGACGCCGACCTTGCCGCGGCGCGGGCCGAATGCGACCGCTGGCGCGCCGAAGTGTCGAATGCTGCCGCATTGCTCGCCGAGCAGCAACACGCGCGGCGCGCCCGCACCGATCGCCTCGCGGCAATCGCTGCCGAGCAGATGCGCTGGTCGGATCGCCGCCAGGCCGCGCAATCCCAGGTCGAGGCGTTGAGAGGGCGGGTCGAAGCTGCAAAAGCCGAACTCGATGCACTTGCTGAACTGCCGTCGAACCTGAGCCAACGCCGCGATCTGCTGTTTTCCGCCATCGCCACCGCCGAGGCCGAACGCCGGCGGGCCGGCGACGATCTGGCGAGCGCCGAAACCGCCTCGAGGGACGCCCAGCAGGCCCTTCGCACTGTGCAGGGGCTTGTGTCGAACGAACGCGAAGCGCGCGCCCGCATCGAGGCGCGGCTGGAGGCGGCACGAACCAAGCGCCAGGACGAAGCCCGCCGCATCCGCGAAACGCTCGGCGTCGTGCCCGAGGGCTGCTTGCCGCTGGCTGGGCTCGCGAGCGGCGCCCCCCTGCCGCCGCTCGCCGATGTCGACCGCCCGCTGACGCGCCGCAAGAGCGACCGTGAAAGCCTGGGCGGCGGCACCCGTTCG
>JBKBNR010000138.1:0-7758 GCA_046295315.1 Hyphomicrobiaceae bacterium | reverse complement strand
TTCCCGGATAGTGCATCGGCGTGTAGAGGAAGCGGTCGACGAACAGCGTGCCCGATGCCTTGTCCATTTCGTACTTGATCGGCTCGCCGCCAATCGGCACTTCGATGATGACGTTCACGTCGTGCGGTGGCCGATTGCCGATCTCGATGGCGTCGAGGCGCATGGTTGTCTCCCCAAGTTCCGCTGCTGCGGAGCGCATTCATCCGGACCCTGCCGACGTTAAGCCGACAAGACTGGTCGCCCACTTGCTGCACGAGGGCGGCGCCGACTGCAATGGACAATTTGGCTGAATGGCGGCGTCTGGCGAGTGGGGAGCGACGGGGCAGGCTCCGCGCCATCGCTCAGCGCGTGACCCGAGCCCGTCGCCATGCACCAAGCGCGGTGCCGGGGCCCGCGAGTTCAACGCCGGCCGCCGCTCAGGGCCAGCCGAAGCCAACCTTACACAGGTCCGCGCCACCGAGCCGTTCGACCGTCTCACCGACTGGACGGCCGCCGCGCCGCCAGTAGAACGCGGTCGCGGTGTCGTTGTCGGCCAACGCCCAGACGATCAGGCCGTTGAGGCGGCGGCGGTCGAGCTCGTTGCGGCAGGCTTCGAACAGCAGCTCGCCGAACCCGAGGCCCTGATGGTCGGGCTTCAGGTAGATCTCGTAGATTTCGCCTTGGAACCGCGAGCGCTGCCGCGCGACACCGCACGAGGCGTATCCGCAGACCTCGCCGCCGACTTCCAGAACCAGGATCAGATCACCGGAGCGGATGGCGTTGGTCCACCAGCGCTTACCGCGCCTGAGGATCAAGGATTCGAGCTGCAACGGCGGCACGATGCCCACATAGGCATGTCGCCAGGATTGCTCGAACACACTGGCCAGCGCCTTCGCATCGGAAAGGCGGCCAGGACGAACGCGTACTTGTGAACTCGAACTCAGCATGGGGCCGAGTATACCGAGAAATGAGCGCTTGTCTCGCGATGCGAGCGCACCAAAGCATCTATTTTTTCGTTGTTTGTAGCACTCGAAAGAAAACGCCCGGAGCTGTGGCTCCGGGCGTTCTCAATCTGAGCTGGGTGCGCGAGGCGAACCGTCGCGCCGCCCCATCAGCCGACCTTCTTGAGCTGCTCGAAGCTCTTCGCCGTGGCGGCGTTGACGGTGTCGAGCGTCTGCTTGGCGACCTTGGCGGAGAGCTCGAACAGTTCCTTGCTCTGGGCGCCGGCGACGGCCATCTGCTGCTGCACGAAGTCGGCCTGGAGGCGGATCATCTCAGGCAGCGTCTTGGCGCGGGCGATGGCCTGGGCGGCATCGAAAGCAGCCTCGGTGTTCACCGACGTGTTGTGGATGATCTTCTCGCCGATGGCCTTGGCGCCAGCCTGCGACGCGATCATCACTTCCTCGACGACCTTGACGCCATCTTTGGCGACCGAGCTCATCTTGTAATAAGCCTCGCGCGACTTCTGGACGCTGTCTTCGGCCATGGCCTGGATGTTCTCCGGAATGCGGGCATCCTTGGCGGCGGCGAACATGTCCTGGGCCTGGCGGGTGAACTGCTCGTTCATGGTCGAACTCCTTTGATCGGGTTGAAACGGGAAATGGGGTGTGCACGCCATACGCTGCCTCGATGAGGCGTAACGGCGCACGGGCAGCGACTTTACGACCGGGTATCCGGCACCCCCGCGAGGAGGCTTGATTGTGATTGCTCGTATATAGCGGCTCATTGTGCGTTGCAACAAGACTTTCCGATCAGATCGTCGGACCGGGCCGGCATTGACGCTTTGGAGAGGTACGTTCCGCAGCCGGAAACATTAGATAACACGAATTTTTCCGACTGCGGCGGACGGGATTGTGCATCGCAGCAACAGGTGCAAGAAAACAGCATGATTTACAGGTCGTTGGCGATCAGACGAGCCGCGGAAACAAATCCCGGTATCCCATCGCGCTGACGTCAAAGAGTATGTCGGATGGCCTCAACGGCCGCGCCAGGGCTAGTCCTTCGAGCGTCCGGCAGCGGGAAAGCGCCACGTAAGCCTGGCCATGCGCGAAAGTGCCGCGCCCCAGGTCGATATAGACCCGATCGAGTGTCAGCCCCTGCGATTTATGGATGGTCAGCGCCCAGGCGAGGCGGAGCGGAAACTGCTTGAATGTGCCCGCGACCTGCTCGACGACCTTCTCGCTGGCCTGATCGAAGGCATAACGCCGCTGCTCCCACGAGACCGGCTCGAGTTCATGCTCACGGCCATTGATCTCGATCCACACCTGCTTCTCGGTGAGACGAGAAACCCGGGCAATGGACCCGTTCACCCAGCGGCGGTCGGCATCGTTGCGCAGCAGGATGACTTTAGCACCCGGCTTCAGGACCAGCGTCTGGTCGGTCGGCTGCGCTGCCGGGTTGTAGTCGCCCGTCACGCCGGCCTCGTACCGGAAGGTCGGCCCCAACAACGCATCGAGGTACGCCATGTTGATGCGCTGCGCGGCGGCGTTGGTGGGTGTCAGAATGACGTATGGATCACCCTCGCCCAGCGTCCGGATGGGGTGAACCCGCTCGTTCAGCAGCGCCAGATCATCCTCGTCCGCCGCGCCGTCACGAACGCGGTTCAAAACGTGAAGCAAGGCCTCGTCGCGCTGGCGGAACACCTCGGTCAGTTCAAGCAGTTGTGTGCCCTGACCCTCGCGCAGCGCATTCACGGAGAAAAAGAACGGCCCACCGTGCTCCTCGTGCAGATGCGTCGCGATCTCGGCTTCCTGTACGACGGGCGGCAACTGATGCAGATCGCCGAACAGCACCAGCCGCACGCCACCGAACGGCTCCCGCGGACGGCCGCGGTTCAATCGAAGCGACTGGTCGATCGCCGCCATGAGATCCGAGCGCACCATCGATACCTCGTCGATAATGAGCATCTGCAGCCGACGCATGACGCGACCGTTGCGGCTGCGCTTGATGTCGGCCGGGCCGATCAGCCTTGGCGGCAGCCCGAAGAAGGAGTGTATCGTCTGGCCGCCGACGTTGACCGCCGCAAGGCCGGTCGGAGCGACGACCACCGTCTCCGCCTCGATGCTGTCGCGCAAGACCCGAAGCAAGGTCGATTTGCCGGTGCCAGCGCGCCCGGTGACGAACAGGTTGCCGGCGCCGGACCTGGCGTAATCGAGTGCCGCGGCATAGTCGGCCGTCGGCGTCACACCGTCGGGCCAGATGCCGCGATCACTAGCGGCAGGAATCGCGCTGGAAGTCGTTGTCGGGAACAAGCGGCCGCCTTTCCTGCCGACCGCGATGTTCCTCGTCGCTCACCGCCTGGCGCTCGTGTGCCCGTCGGTTCGCTGGCTCATGACCGGCTTGTCTGGTCCATACGAACATGGTTGGCCGAAGTCAAAGCGGCGGGGAGTAGAAAAGGGTGGGGAAGGCGATCAAACCGAGCCCGGCTTGACCTCGCGCTGGCGGCGCCGGCGCACGTCTTCGACCTTCGCCCGGAAGGTGGCGAGTTCACCGCGCCCGATCTCGTCGGGAAGCGTCATCGCCCGGCCATCCGTCGTCACCAACCGAGATACGGCGCGAATGTTGCGATGCGACGGCTGACCGACACTCATCTCGAGCGATGCGAGTTGCTCGACCGGGAGCAGCGTCATTGAATTGGCGAACGGTCCCTTGTGGACGATTTCGAGCATGCCCGTCGCCGGCCGAAGCGTGACCGAAACGACCCGCCCCTTCGCAATCACCGAATAGACGGCCACCGCGACTGCCAGCACCAACATGGCGAACATCAAGGCGAGTAGAAGCACCAGACCTTCGCCGACAATCCACGGCGTCAGCACGACGGGTAGCAATATCGGCACCAGCAGACCGACCATCGCCGGCACGAGCGCGTGCCAACCTTCGTAGGTTTCGCCCCCGAAGTACCGCGGCGCGGCAAGTCTGAGGCGGCCGCTGTCATCCAGTACGCCGAGCATTTTTGGTAACCTCCTGATGAATTGGTTTCGAATTTGCTCCGAAACCTTGACCAATCCGTTGAGACCGGCGCTCGCATTCGATCCATCGCGTCAGCGCTTTCTTCACCAACCCGCCGCGCGGCGCCGAAATCGGTGGCGAGCCCGGTTATCCCCGGCAGCGGGCCAGCGCTCTACCTTGGGTCATTCGCAACCGGGAGCCCGCGACGCGATGAAGCCGCCGCTGCCATTCGCCGACTACGCACGCATTCTCGTCGATCTCGCTGCGACCGTTCATCGGTGGATGGCGGCTCTGGCGCCACTCGACCGCGCCCGGCGGCGGCGTGTCGCGCGCTATGCGTCCGAGATCGCGGAAACGCTATCGCGCGCCGCAGATGCGCTCGCTGACCTCGAGGCCAATCCTGACAACCGGGCGGCAGCGCGCAGGGCAGCACGGGAGTTCGGCCGCATTTCCGGATATATCGAAACGATCGTCGGCGTGCTGGAGCAGCATCTTGACGGCCGCAAGCTCGCTGGCGTTAAAAGACGCCTCGAACGTCTCGAAGCCCACGCGCCGCGCATCGAAACGCTGGAACCTGCGGGTGTCCGTCGCGTCGATCGCCTCGCCGCCGCCGAAGGATACTTCCGCGCACTCGCCGACGGCCTCGGCGCCTGACGCGCGCCCGAACCGCCTGGTGTCCGATCGGTTGAGATGGAAGCGCCTCGGCGTTTCGATCGACGCCGCAACGAGCACCCCATGACCATGAATGAGAGTGTGCATCACGACTTCAAGGGATCGCCGACGCGATTTCATTGAAGTCGGCAACACCGCAGGAGAAAGCCGTCACCGATGGACAAGTTCACCACGCTCACCGGGATCGCCGCGCCGCTGCCGCTGCGCAACATCGACACCGACATGATCATCCCGAAGCAGTTCCTGAAGACGATCCAGCGCACCGGCCTTGGCAAATCGCTGTTCTTCGAGTTGCGCTATGACCAGAGCGGCAACGAGATCGCCGACTTCGTGCTGAACAAGCCGGCATACCGCAAAGCGCAGATTCTCGTCACCGGCGAAAACTTCGGCTGTGGTTCGTCGCGTGAGCACGCGCCCTGGGCGCTTCTCGACTACGGCATCCGCTGCGTCATCGCGCCCGATTTCGCCGACATCTTCTACAACAACTGCTTCCAGAACGGCATTCTGCCGATCAAGCTGCCGCAGGCGGAGATCGACAAGCTGCTCGACGATGCGGGCCGCGGCGCCAACGCGACGCTGACAATCGACCTCGAGGCGCAAGAGATCCGCGGGCCCGACGGGGGGATGATCAAGTTCGAGATCGACCCATTCCGCAAGCATTGCCTGCTCAACGGCCTCGACAACATCGGCCTGACGCTGGAGAAGTCGGTTGCGATCGCCAGCTACGAGACGCGCATGAAGTCACAGCATCCGTGGCTTTGAGGCGTCGGCGAAACGCACTGGCCACGGGCACCGGCCTCGCCTCTGCCGCGCCGCAGTCTCCTCAACGGCGTCCGCCCACAGCGGGCGCCGATTTCGTTTGGCCCGGGGAGCCTCGCATTATCACCACTTCGACACCACCGCGTCCCCGGCAACAGACGTTCGACATCTTTCACTCGACCAAGAAAACCTCTATTTTCCGGCACAACTGCGCTTGCGACGTGACGCGGCCGAGCCGGCAGGCCGAGCGAATCACTCAGGCTCGACCGGGAACCGGAGGCGCTGTCGCGACACGATGAGCGCCTCCCCGACGCGACGGCAAAGCGCCAAAAGCAGCAAAAAACCGCGTCATTTGCTGCTTTTCGTTGCATTCGCGTCACGGCATTTTCGCATTCGGGCACGGGCAACACTGAAAGTGCTTCTGGAAACAAAAGAATTAACATATCCAAACGGCATGCCGCCCGCCCAAAAAGCGTTTCCATAAAACTCGTCGACAGAACCACGGGAGAATCGAATGGCAACTAAAACCAAAGCCGCAGCGAAACCGAAGGCCGCTGCAAAGGTCGTCAAGAAGCCCGCGAAAGCGGTGAAGGCGAAAGCCGCCACGAAGACCGCCGCGAAAGGCGCCAAGGCGCAAGCCACGGTTACTCTGCGCAATCTCAGCGACGCCATTGCCGCAACGCACGAACTGCCGAAGAAGCAGGCCAACGCCATGCTGAGCGAGATGGTCGACATGATCGCAACGCACCTCAAGAAGGGCGCCCGCATCCGCATCGGCGGCCTCGGCATTCTGCAGGTTCGCAGCCGCCCGGCCCGCATGGGCCGCAACCCGGCCACCGGCGAGCAGATCAAGATCAAGGCCAGCAAGAAGATCGCCTTCCGCGCCGCCAAGGAGCTGAAGGAAGCCGTCTGATCCGAATTGGGCAAAGCGGGATGGTCCGCCCAACCATTTCCTGCTGCCGCTGACACGATTGCAACGAGTGCAAAGAAGGTTCAACGAGTACAGAGAAGACCCGGTGCGATATTCGCTCCGGGTCTTGCTTACGTCGATCAACGACGACGGACGGACACGACGCGCTTTTGCGTTTCAAGCCTCGGGGCGAATGCGCACGGCGACGACCGTCACATTGTCCTGATGCGGCTCGCGCATGTTCTCGACCGCGCGAATGAGCGCCGCCGCCACGGCACCCGGGCCATCGGCGGCATAAGCCGAAACGACGCGGGCGATTTCCGGGTTTTCGATCGTGTTCAACCCATCACTCGCCAGAATGACGTAATCACCGGGCTGCAGTCGCAACGGCTTCACCGAGATGTCGACGAGGTCGATCTCGTCGCCTGTGACGGCGGACCGCAGCATGTGGCGGCGGGAATCGTGCCGCGCCTCGTCCTCCGTCATGTGGCCGGCCGCAACCAGCCGGTCCAGTTCCGGCGCCAGACTGTGATCCTCGTTGAGCAGCGCGATCTCGCCGGCGCGATAGAGCAGCAGCGGACTGTCGCCGACACTCACCCACTCGACGCCGTCTTCGCCGAAATGAGCGCCGACCATTGTCGAGCCCATGCCCGACAGCATCGGATTTTCCGCGACGTGCTCGGCAACCGCGCGATTAGCCGCCGCAAGTCCGCGCAGCAGACGCTGACGCACCGGCCCGTTCTCAGCCGCGCATGTCGCGACGAAGCGTTCGCAAACCAGTCGGCTGGCGAGCGCGCCACCGACGTGGCCGCCCATGCCGTCGGCGAGCACCGCGACCAAGCCTTCCGAAGTCGCCTCGCGAAGCGTCACCGCGGGAGCGGCAGCACCGGCACCTCGGGGGAAGAGGAGCGCTGAATCTTCCTGGTAGCTGCGCGCGCCCTGTGAGGCGCGGCACGCTGAATCGAATTGCGGCATCAATCCTTGACGTCTTGCAGTTCAGACCAATCGAACTCGGCGCCACAGAATGGCACGAAGACGAGCTGTGTTCTGCCCATGGTTATCACATCCATGTGGGCAAGTTCGACGGCGCCCGTCGGCCGCTTCTCGTTGACCGATACGACATTGGTCTTGGCCAGGTTCGGCACGAACAGATAGCTGCGCTCCGCACTGTCGTAGCGGATGTAGGCCTGCTCCTCGGACGAGATGGCGTCGTCGCCGAAATCGAGGGGGATGCGCTGCGACTTGGCGCGGCCGATGGTGTTGTTGCCCTCGAAGATGGGACGGAAAGCACCGAGGCCCGGGCCACCGACGACGACAAGCCAGCCGACGACAGGGTCCTGCACGAACTCCCCTCGCGACACTTTCTGCTTGCCGCGCACCAACTGCGTGCGGGGCGCATCCTCCGCCATCGGCGACTTGGCAGCGCGCATGACACGCGTCGTCGGCGGAATGTCGCTATCGAGCCCGCGATCGCGCAGCGCCACCGTGGC
>JBKBNR010000137.1:0-7816 GCA_046295315.1 Hyphomicrobiaceae bacterium | reverse complement strand
CGTTCGGCACCGTATTTCTTGATGTTGTCGTAGTCTTTCAGTCGCTCGCGGCTGGCGATCGTCTCGGTGATCAGCCCGTCTGTGCCGTCGAGGTCCAGCGCCACCGCATCGAATGCAAGCGCCAGCGAAGCGGCAGCCACAATGGTCAGTCGCCAGGCCGGTTGCTCGAGCGCTGGTCTCAAGGACTGCAAGTCGTCATCGGCTGACAGGGACACGATGCGCACCTTGGCGGCTCACTGGGTGCGGATCAGAAGAACCGCTCGAGGACACGGATATTGTCGCCAGGGAAGACGGCGAAGCTGCTCGAAAGTGGCACCCTGGCTTCGCCGGCGCCCTCCCGAACGACAACCACATACTGTTCGTCCGCGCGGTAAGTGAAGCCGCCCGCGACGGCGATCGCATCGCGCAACTTCAAGCCCGTCTTGAAAGGATATTCGCCACCGCTCTTGACCTCGCCGTGGACATAGATCGGGCGATAGTTCAAGACCTCGACTGTAACGCGCGGACTTTTGAGATAGCCGGCCGCGAGCCGCTTGACGAGGTGTTCGCGGAACGCCGCGATAGCAACACCTTGGGCCGTGACCTCGCCGATCAGCGGCATCGAGATCTGACCGAGCGCATTGACCTCGTAATTGCCGGACAGGTTGTCCTCGCCGAACACCGTGATCTTGAGTTTGTCGCCGATGCCGAGTCGATAGACGCGCTCGAGATTGTTGGCGTCCGCGGTAGCAAAGCTCGGCGGGGGCAGCGGCGGCGCGCTCGAGCAGGACGCAACACCGAGGCCCGCGAGCATCGCGGCCGCGGTCCAAACGCTCATCCCTCTATTGCGACGCAAGGACATCGGACACCGTTACGCAAACTCACGCGCCGCATCAGGTCACAGGACGATGGCGGCAGCCGGGCGGAACCGGCGAGTGGCGATGTTACGCGCAGACAGGCTAAAGATTGGTTTAGGCGAATACGTCGTAATTGATGAAAATTGGATTGAGCGTGGCCGATACGGATCCGCTAGCATTGAAATGAATTCAATATTCAGAAATACGGGTGTGGAGGGCGAGGTTTCGGTCGAATAATTTTCGTGAAATTAAGACGTTGCTCAACCTGTTGCCGTTAAGACTGTTTCGGCGGTTCCTGGCTTGTATGCCGCTTTCTTGAAAAAAGTACGGGGTTGAGTGTGACCAGCGGCGTGATTTCGGCGTTTGACGCCAAGCAGACCGGATATGAAGCCAAGTCCGCCAGCTATTTCGATCGTGCACGGGTGGATTTCGTCCGCCGGCTGCCGATCGACGTCACCGCGTCGGTTCTGGAGATCGGCTGCGGAACCGGCGCCACAGGCGCGCTCGCACTCGCCAACAAGCGGGCCGGCCGCTACGTCGGCGTCGAATTGTTCCCAACCGCCGCCGAGGCCGCGCGGCAGGTTCTGAGCGAGGTGCACGTCGGCAACGTCGAGCAAATGGAGTTCCCCTGGCACCCGGCGGAGTTCGACGCTCTCATTCTGTCCGAAGTGCTCGAGCACCTGTACGACCCCTGGGATGTGGTGCGCCGGCTGGCGAGGCATGTACGGGCCGGCGGTGTCGTCCTGGCGAGTTCCCCCAACGTCTCGCATTGGCGCGTCCTGCGCGAACTGGCCGCCGGCCGCTTTCCGCTGGCCGATCAGGGCGTGTTCGACCGCACCCACATGCGCTGGTTCACGCCGTCGACGTTTGCCGACATGTTCGAGGCCGCCGGCTTCGCGGTCGTATCCGTGCGCCCGGTGACACCTTTCGCGAAGCGTACCGCGTGGCTGTCGCGGTTGTCGCGCGGACGGCTCGACCACCTGTTCATGGTGCAGATCGCCGTCGAGGCGGTACGACGTTGAGCCGCCGTCGCCCATCGCCCGTCGCCGCTCAGAGCGCGGTGACGTCGGCGCGGTCGAGCATCACGTCGTAGCTGCAGCGCGCGAAGGGCTTCGGCATGCCGGCATCAAGTACCAGATAGGGAAATTTGTAGCGCATTGCCCAGGCAGCGTGATCGACTTCCCAGATGTTGACGTCCACATGCGGATTGCCGATCACCAGCGACAGCCTGTCGGGCTTGCTCCAGGCCTGGATCAAGGCCAGCCGCGCGGCGTCGTTCGGTGTCAGGGGCGATGTGGCGCGGGTGGCGCGCTGGCAGCCGTCGACGGCCCGGTCGCGATAAGCGTGGATCAGGGCCTCCTCGGCGGCAGACCGATAGATGCGGTCTTGTGTCCAGACCTTGCCGGCCGCGAGCAACGCGAGAACGACGACCACCGATCGCATAATCATGTGCGGTTACCTGGCTTGCGCGTGCGGGCGTGCCGGCTTCCTCGGAACCGTCTGCCGCCCGCGGTCCACGTTAGCGCCGGCATGGTAAACAAAAGGTTGCGGCCTGCCTTCGGCTGCGTGCCGCGCCGGCGGCCGATGGATCCGCCGCGCGCCGCTCGTCGGCGCCTGTGGTGGTTCTTCTTGTCACGGCGAAGCGCTTGCGGCACAAAGCGGTTCCTCGACGAAAGTCGCACATTCTCCGGGAGGCACCGCAACAATGACCAACCGTCGGCTCATCCCCCGCCGGCTGCCGGCGGAGGCCGAGGCCCGCGCGCGGCGCGATTACGACGTCGTCCAGAACGAGGACGATCACCAGATGACGGCCGATGAGATCATCGAAAAGGCGGCCGGCGTCGATGCGCTGATGATCACCATCACGGACAAGATGCCGAAGGCGGTCATCGACCGTATCCCGGACCACATCAAGATCCTGTCGACGTTCTCGATCGGCTTCGACCACATCGACATCGCCGCCGCCACCGCGCGCGGCATCAAGGTCGGCAACGCGCCGCACGGCGTCACGGTCGCGACGGCAGAGATCGCCATGCTGCTGCTGCTCGGCGCCGCCCGTCGCGCTGGCGAGGGCGAGGCGATGATCCGCAAACGCGCGTGGCCCGGCTGGGCGCCGCTGCAACTCGTCGGCCAGCGCCTCGACGGCAAGAACCTCGGCATCTACGGCTTCGGTAAGATCGGCCAAGCGCTGGCCAAGCGGGCGCGCGGCTTCGACATGAACATCCACTACTATGACATCTATCGCCAGTCACCGGAGAAGGAAGCCGAACTGGGCGCTACCTACCATTCGTCGCTCGATAGCCTGCTCGCCGTGTCGCAGTTCTTCTCGATCAACGCCCCGTCGACACCAGAAACGCGCTATTTCTTCAATTCCGCCGTTATCGAAAAGATGCCGAAGGGTGCCATCGTCGTGAACACGGCGCGCGGCGATCTGGTGAACGATGCGGATATGATCGCGGCGCTGAAGTCGGGCCGCCTCGGTTACGCCGGTCTCGACGTTTTTGCGGGCGAGCCGAAGATCAACGAAGCGTATTACGATCTGCCGAATACATTCCTGCTGCCGCATCTCGGTTCGGCGGCGATCGAAGCCCGCAACCAGATGGGTTTCGAGGCGCTCGACAATATCGACGCCGCCTTCGCCGGCAAGGAGATGCCGTTCAAGCTCAACTGATCGGCGACCGGCAGCTTGCTGAAACTGGCGCGGGCGGAGGGGAGACCCTCCGCCCGTTCGCGTCGAGACGCTCCCTACGAGCTGGCGGGCGGTTACTTCGACCAGTCGTCCTTCACCTCGTCGCACTTCTTGCCGATGAAATCGTTGATGTCGGTGACCAGCGTCGATTGCAGCACATTGAGCGTGTTGTCGGTTCCGGTCGCCGTCCACATGAGGCCCTTGACCAGCGTCGGCGCCTCGAGCTTGCCCCAGTTGATCTGCGCCTTGACCGCTTGGCCCTTCTCGAAGCTGACCGTCGGGGCGAATTCGACGCTCACCTTGGTCGGTTCCGCGCCTTCGTTGGCGATGCGGCAATCGACACTCTGGGTGGCGAGTTTAAGCTCGCTTTTGTCGTCCGTCATGGCCTTGGCGAGGGCGTCCCGGTCGAGCTTGATGGCGGCGTTGCACGATACCGGCCCCCAGGGCCACGAAACCTTGGCTTTCGAGACCATCTTGTCGAGTTGCGCCTTGCGCCACGATTTCGGCACCGTGCAGCTGATGTCGGCCGGCGCCGCGGAAGGGTTGCGGAAGCCCGCGCAAATGGCGACTTTGCAAGACTTACGCGCCTCCTTCTCGGCGATCTCCTCCGCCGTCAGCTCGATATCGCCAGCGCCTGCCGACGTCACGGACGTCGGCTGCTCGGCGCGTGCCAGAGTTGCGCCTGCCGCAACGGCCGCCGCCGCGAGCAGCACGGTTGCGGCAGTGGCGGCGAAATTTTCCGGGCGCCTCGTCTTGGCGGCGGCAAGGGGTTTCATCATCTGGACCTCGTGGGACTGCGATGCGGTGGTCTTTCGGCCGGCAGGCGAGGCGGGCATCGCCGCCGTTTCATTCGCCGGGTGCCCTACTCCAACCCGCCAATTGGTGCGGAACTGAGGCCGGGACACAGGTCGCAGCCGAGCGGCCGGACGTTCCCGGGGCCGTCGCGCCCGTCCGCGAGGTCCAGCAATGATCAGCGGCTTGAAAACCGGTTTCGTTCCCCCAATATCCGTGGGCGAGATGGGCCGGGGAGCGCCTCTTTTGAGGGCTCCGGTCCGGCGGGAAGGTTCCGCCGTATCCGTGAGGGGTAAACGGAATTCACGTTCCGCGGTTACCCCGAATGTCCGGCTCGCTGAAGTCGCTTCGAAAGGGCTTTGGACCATGACACGCATGTCACTGCTGTCGAACCCTCTGCTTTTGGGGTTCGACGAGATCGAACGCCTCATAGACCGCGCCAGCAAGGGCGGCGACGGCTATCCACCCTATAATATCGAGCGCATCGCGCAGGAGAACGGTCGCGCGGACTTGCTTCGCATCACCCTCGCGGTCGCCGGCTTCTCACGCGAGCAGTTGGAGATTTCTCTCGAGGACAAGCAACTCACTGTCCGCGGCAAGCAGTCCGACGACAAGGCGCGCGAATTTCTCTACCGTGGCATAGCTGCGCGCCAGTTCCAGCGCACATTCGTGCTTGCCGACGGCATCGAGGTACTCTCCGCGGGCCTGACGAATGGTCTGCTGGAGATCGATCTGGTCCGCCATGAGCCCGAGAGAGTGGTGCGCAGGATCGACATTGGAGAGAATTCGAAAACCTAGCCGCGCGCTTTTCATGGAAAAGCGTTGAGAATCGACGGATGATGAGACTCGCGTCGTACCAACGGAGCCACCAAACCAACACAGCTCCCAGGTACGCTGGCATGACGTCCCGAGCCTCACCAGAACGAGGAGTACCGTCATGACTATGAAAAGTAGCGCCAAGCGTTCCTCGATGCGCCTTGAAGATGCCTTGCGTCTGGCGCCGGTGATGAGCGAGACCGACTTCGCCAAGTTGGGCGACGGCCACGTCGCCTACATCAAGACGATGACTTCGGAGGAAGCACGGCAGATGTTCCCCGCCGTGGAGGGTCTGCCGCAGGGCATCAACCTGTTCGCTCTCCATGCAGCCGACGGTACGCCGATCGCGCTTACCGATACGCGTTCGGCGGCCATCGGCCATGCCATGGGTGACGAACTCGAGATCGCCAGTATTCACTGACAGGCGGCGAGGCGGCGCGATAATCGTCGCTGACCTTGATGGATGATCGGGCAGTGGCTGCGAAACGCGGCCGCTGTCCTTTTTCGTTTGTCGTCACGTCGGCGTGGGCGTTCCGACTTGTGCCCGGGTCGCCAGCACCACGGCGGGGTCGCGGGCCTGCGGATGCAAGGCAGCGCGGTGACCGCTTGCCGCCAGATCGCGGTTGAAGGCGGCGAGATCGTAATCGCCGTGAAGCTCGGCGACGATCACGCCGACCTGCAGCAAGAACGCCCCCTCGGCGAAGACGTGGCGCTCGAACCCCTCGATATCGATCTTGAACAGGTCGACCCGCGGTAATTCGTTCTCGGCCATCAGTTCGGCAACGGTGATGCCGCGCACCGCGACGCCCCCGCCTGCATCGCCACACCTGCTGACGCTCGTCGTGTAGTTCCAGGCTGGACCGTGGTTCGATACGATGACGCGCGGCATCGCCTCTCCGGTCAAGGCGGCATTGATCGCAACGATGCGCGGCTCGGTGCGTGTGTTGCGGACCAGCAGATCGAAGTTTCCGGGGTTCGGCTCGATCGAAAAAATGCGCGCATTCGGGTATCGGCTGGCGAAATACAGCGCCGAGAAGCCGATGTTGGCGCCGGCGTCGATGACTGCCGCCACAGAATCCGGCGGCAGAACATCGTCATCGATGCGGTAGGCTTGGCGCGCCAGCACCTCGAACAGCACGGCGAGATCGCCGGCTTGCGGGCGCAGTTCGATGTCGGCGCTGTAGGCGCCGAGATCGAGGTCGAACGCGGCTCGCCGGTTCGTGGCTGACGGGTCGGGTTTGCATGCCAGCGCATTGCGCAAGTGGAAGCGTGCCGCCTCGCCGAGCAACCGCAGCTTGGCTGGCAGGCCGCGCGGCGCGTCGAGCGAGAAGGCTACTTCGGCGCCGTATAGTCTCGCCTTTTCGGTCAGGCGGTTCGGCACGAGTCGGTTCCTTCGGTCTGCTGCGGGCGGCGCGCGGTTCAGCCGCGATAATGCGCGAACTGTCCCTTATCGCGGAACCGTTCGAGGTAACTCGGCACGATCGATTCGGCGCTCGACGGATTTGCCACGCCGAGAGCGGCAAGTGTGCGCCCTTCGGCCTTAGCGGCATCACTGACGACGTTGTCGCGTTGCAGCATGCGGATCTGGTCGAGGGTCACCGGGCGCATCCTGTTGGGCAGAAGCGCTGTAGCGAAGGCCTGCATTTTGGCCATCCAGAACGGCATCGAGAGATAGCCGCGATCGCGTCCCGCCCAACGCTGCGTGTTGTCGAGCAACTCGCGGAACGTCGCGATGTCCGGCCCGCCGGCCTCGTAGATCGTGCCACGGGCACCGAGCCCCTCGGCGGCGTTGACGACGGCGGTGGCAAGATCGGCGACATAGACCGGCTGGAAGCGGGTGCGCCCGCCACCGATCAGCGGCAGCAGTGGCGACACGCGGGCCATGCCGGCAAAGCGGTTGAAGAACTCGTCCTCCGGGCCGAACACGATCGACGGGCGGATAATGATCGCGTCCGGGAACTCGGCGAGCACCGCCGCTTCGCCAGCGGCCTTCGATCGCGCGTATCTGGCGGGCGACGCCTTGTCGGCGCCGATTGCCGAGATGTGGATCAGATCGCGGGCTCCGGCGTCACGGGCCGCTGCTGCGACGGCGCGGGCGCCCTCCACATGGATTGCCTCGAAACTCTGCTTGCCGACACTGGAGAGAACGCCGACGGCATTGACGACGAGGTCGGCGCCGTCGGTGGCGGCCCGCACCGAATCCGGGAAGCGCAGGTTCGCCTGCACGGCGTGGATCTGCCCGACGACGCCCATCGGCTGGAGGTGTCCAGCCAGATCGGGCCGGCGCGAAGCGGCGCGCACGCGCCAGCCGCGCTTGGCAAGCTCGCGAACGATGTAACGGCCAACGAACCCGGGCCCGCCGAAAACGCAAGCCAGTTTGCCGTTCAGTTGCCTTGGACCCATGCCTTCACCTCGCCGATGCTCATCGCGCACTCATGCGTTCGGGGTACGGCCGCCCGTCAGCGGCCGGACCAGCGCGAAGGCACACAACTATACGTTCGCGGGGTGCCGTGTGAAGTGCGCCAGAAGTCCGGTGCGCCGCTGGTGTTCCGTCTCCGACACCTGGTTCCCCTCGATACGCCCGGCCGACCAAGTTTCGGAGACATAAGGAACACGAGTGTCGTAATCGCGAAATTCGTCTCGTTCTGCCGCACGCTCCGAACGAATTTCGCGATCTGCACGA